>JAGRBY010000338.1 GCA_020433835.1 Anaerolineae bacterium
TACTTCTTTACCGGAACGATGCTCTGATGTACGACACTTACCCCCTACACGGTGCAGCCCAAAATCGGCCATAACCGGCGCGTGATCGGAATTTCAAAAATTTTTTGCTTTCCTTCGCCTCAGCCTCAGCCTGCGCCTTTTTTACTCAACCACCGGCACCGCAACTTGCTCAACAATCTTGGTAATAATGTCATCTGCCGCCCGCTGTTTCAGCCACAACCCCGGCTCTAAAATAAGACGATGAACCAGCGCCGCCTGGGTAAAAGCCTTGACATCGTCCGGCAAAACGTAATCGCGCCCGTCTAACGCGGCCCGAACGCGGGCTAAGGTCAGCAGGGCCAGCGATCCGCGCGGGCTGGCACCCACCAAAACCTGATGGGTGCGCCGCGTGGCGCTAACGATATCAACAATGTAGCGTTCGAGGTCGGGGTGCAAATAAATGGTCTCGATGGTCTCACGGACGGCCATCAGTTCGGCGGCGTTGGTGATTGGCTGCAAGGTGATGGCTTCGCGCCCGCGCTGCTGCCGCCGCCGCAAAATTTCTTGCTCTTCTTCCGGCGCAGGGTAGCCGACCGACAGTTTCATCAAAAAACGGTCGAGCTGCGCTTCGGGCAGCGGAAAAGTGCCTTCATATTCTATCGGATTTTGGGTGGCGATAACCAAAAAGGGCTGCGGCAGCGCCAGCGACTCGCCGTCGAGCGTAACCTGCTGTTCCTGCATCGCTTCCAGCAGCGCCGACTGCGTTTTGGGTGAAGCGCGGTTGATTTCATCGGCCAGCACAATGTTGGCGAAAATGGGGCCGGGCCGCAGCTCAAAACGATTGGTGGCGCGATTATAAATGTGGCTGCCGGTGACATCACCGGGCAACAGGTCAGGCGTAAACTGAATACGCTTGAAATTTAGACCCAGAGCCGTGGCAAAGCTTTTGGCGATGAGCGTTTTAGCCAGACCGGGGTAATCTTCCAATAAAACGTGGCCGCCGGTTAAAATAGCCGCCATCATTTTCTCTAAAACAGCCCGTTTACCGACAATCGCCCGTTCGACTTCGTCGATAACACGGCGGCCCAGCTCGGCGACGGGAGGCGGGGTGTTCATAGGGTTTCTCCTGTTGGGTTAGATAGTTGGCTGCGTTTCATCCAATCGCTCCAAGAATTTCACAACCTCCGCCGGGTCAAGGTCGAGAGGCGAGGTCGATGCGCGTTTTACAAACCGATTTTGGGCTGACGGCATCGATCCCAGCGGTTGCAGGCCCGCCGCGAAGTACCGTTGTAGCTCTGGCGGCACGTTAGCGCTATTTTGTTTGAACTGCTGCCGAATAACATCGTTTGCCTGGCCGGTGTGGTAAGCCAGCGCGTCGATGCTGACGTTTTGCAGATATTGAGCCAGTCGCCATTTGAAATAATCGTCATGTTCGGCCTGCTCGATGAGTTTGGTCAAATTTTGCAAGCGACTGCTGCTGTCGCGGGCCGGTGGCGGTTGGGATCGCTTTTTTTGGCGGCGAGGCAGCAAACTTGCGCCCATAATCAGCAGCAGCAAGCCCATATAACAGCTCCACAGTGCGGTTTGCGGCACTGCCGCCAAAATTATCCGGCTAATCCATAAAATGTAGAGCAAAGGGATAACAATCGCTTCGCGAATGAACGTTTGAAAGGTTGAGGTCAGCAGCAGCGCCGCCGACGCCGCAAAAAGCAGCAAAATGGTAATGCGCCGTCTCATGCCGAGCGTCCGTAGGCCTGCACGATAGCCGATAAGCAGGCGGCTGCTTCTTGTTCTTCATTATATGTAGGGGCCTGGGCGCTGTAGCGAACGCGCTCAAAAAGGCGGGTCAAACGCTGAATATGGGCATCATCAAGGCCGCCGGCGGCCAGAAAAAGGGCGAATTCGCGCGGCGTCATCGCCTGGCGGCGGTCGAGACCCTGCTCTTGGCTGATAATCTGACTCATTTGGCGGTAGCAGCGCATAATGGTGTCTTTTAAGTCGGCTCCGGCCTGAATATCAACCAACGTTTGCTCGGCCTCGCGCGTAAGCCGTTCGATGGGCGTTGGCGGCTTGGCTTTGAAGAAGCGCTGCCAGAAAAGCCAGACGATGACCAATAAGAGGGCTATTAAAGCGGTGCTGACCGCGCCGATCATCCATTGCGGCGGATTTACCACAAATTCCGGCGGCGCGGGCAGCACCTCCGGCGGTGTATCGTCTAATAAGCCGGCCACCGGCGGTGTTTGAGGCGGTTCTTCCGCTTTAGGCAGGGGCGGCATAAGCCGGATGATGCCGTGCAGCATTAAGGCGATAAGGGTATAACGGATGACCCGTTTGATGGTTTCTTTACGTACTTCCGGCGAAATGATAAAGGCGATGATAGAAATAATCAGCAAAGCCCACAATACGCCCGCCAGCAGATACAAAAGGCTGCCCGGCAGCGTTAGGCCGGAAAAAGAGAGCTGGCCCCCCTGCCAGGCTTCAAGCAGTGCCGCTAACGGCAGCGCTTTACCCGGCAGCAGCTCAACCGAGGCCAAACTGCCGCCCAGCAGCACCGTGGCGGCTATCGCCAGCCCGATCAGTGCGCCCAGCCGTTTTTTCTGTTGCGTGCTTGCGTTTGGTGTGGAAATGGGCCTACATTCCTCTTTTTAGCGTGTGGCGATGAAGAGATGAAGAGATAGGGAGATAAAGAGATTGGGGTTACTATAGGCTCTGTTTTTATTGACCTAAATGATGGCAGATCTGTCATTTTAAGCGACACAGAAGCGAGAAATTCCCTACAACGCTCAGTTACCATTGAAGTTGGGCGGGATTTCTCCTCGCCAGCGCGTCGAAATGACAAAAAGTCCAACATGTCAATATACCCTAATCTCCCTGTCTCCTTATCGCCTTATCTCCCTTCAACAGTTCACGTTATGTGTGCAACCCACCGTTTTTAGCCGGTAATGTGCTGGCGGCGGGTCGGTTTGTGCTCGCCCAGCTTTTGCAGCAGCCGGCCAAGCTGTTCTAAGCTGACAAGATTGTGTACCGGCAAAAAATCATCGATGTAGGGCAAGGCGGCTTGAATACCGCGCGTCAGCGGCTCGTAATTTTCTGAGCCGAGCAGCGGGTTGAGCCAAATGAGCCGCTGCGAACTCAATTGCAGCCGATTCATCTCGCGGCTCAATAAATCGATGTCGCCCCGGTCCCAACCGTCGCTAATTATTAGCACAATAGCGCCCTGGCCCAAAACGCGGCGGCCCCACGCGTAATTAAAGCTTTTGAGGGCATCGCCGATGCGCGTGCCGCCCGCCCAGTCGTGAACCGAGGCCGTGACCTGGTCTAACGCCACGTCGATATCTTTTTCGCGCAAATGGCGGGTAATACGGGTTAAGCGGGTGCTAAAGACAAAGGCTTCAACGTTCTCCAGCCCGTTGCTTATCGAATAAATAAATTTAAGCAGCACGCGCGAGTACCGTTCCATCGAGCCGCTAATATCGGCGATAACCACCAGCGGGCGGCGCTTAAGTTTGCGTTTGCGCCAGCTCAGTTGCAGCGGTTCGCCGCCGTAGCGTAAATTTTGGCGAAATGTGCGCCGCATGTCCAAATAGCGGCCGTGGGCGGCCCGTACTGTGCGCCGGGTGCGCCGCTGCTCTAAACGCCACTCCATTTGGCGCATCATATGCTTGATTTCGTCTAATTCGTCGGGCGTGAGCTGGTCGAAATCTTTGTGGCGCAGTAGTTCTTTGGCGCTGTAGGTGTAAATGGTATCGTCCAGTGATTCTTCCGCCTCAGGGAGAGAGTCGCTGTTATGGCTGCTTTTATGAAGCGGAACCGGCTCGGTTTTCTTTTTTTGCTGCGATTGCTGCCGAATAACGGTGCCCAGTTCCATCTCCAGCAGCTCTGTTGCGCCGCGAGCCTGCCAAAAGAGATCAAAGGCCTGATCAAAGAGCGGCAAATGCTCAAATTGAGAAACCAAGATGGTGCGGGCCGTATTTTTGAAATCTTCGCGGCTGCGCAAGGTAATGTAGCGCAGGGCATCGACCCAATCAAAAATTTGGGTGGGCGTTACCGGCACACCCAGCGCCCGCAGCAATCGACCAAACAAAACCATATTACGCAGCAGGTGGCCGTGCTGATCTGGGTTTAAAGGGTCTTGATTTTCTGGCACTCGGCCCTCATCATTCATAATTCATCATTCATACTTCATAATTATTGTTTATCAGCAATTTTACGCAGAATTTCGCGCACGCCCGCGCCTTGCACCTGCTGAATATCGTCTTGATACTTCAACAAAACGCCGAGCGTGTCGTTGATGACCTCATCACTTAAATCTTCGCGATCAAGGGCCACCAGCGCCGCAATCCAATCGAGCGTTTCGGCGACGCCCGGCAATTTGTACAAATCGGCGGCGCGTAACTCCTGCACAAAGGCCACAACAGCGCGGGCAAGCTGCTGCGGCGCTTCCGGCACTTTGGCCAGCACAATATTGTACTCTTTTTCAAAAGAAGGGTAGTCGATCCAGTGATACAGGCAGCGCCGCTTTAAGGCGTCGTGAATTTCGCGGGTGCGGTTTGAGGTGATAATGACCACCGGCGGTTGCTGGGCTTTTATGGTGCCCAATTCGGGAATGGTCACCTGAAAATCGGATAAAATTTCCAGCAGAAAGGCTTCGAACTCTTCATCGGCCCGATCCAACTCATCGATCAGCAAAACCGGCTCGATGCCGTCGGGACGCTCGATGGCTTGCAGCAGCGGCCGTTTGAGCAGAAATTCCGGGCCAAAAATCTTCTTCAAGGCCGTTTCTTCGCTAACATTGCCGGCGGCTTCAAGCAAGCGAATTTCAAGCATCTGGCGGGCATAGTTCCACTCGTATACAGCCGTGTTTACGTCCAATCCTTCGTAACATTGCAACCGAATCAGCGATCGGCCGAGCATCGCGCTTAATACTTTGGCGATTTCCGTTTTGCCGACCCCGGCTTCACCTTCAAGAAAAAGCGGCTTGCCTAATTTTAGGGCTAAATAGATAGAGGTCGTTAAAGTGCGGTCGGCGACGTAATTTTGTCCGCGTAGCGCCGCCTGCACGTGATCAATGGAGGCGAAATTCTCTTTTAGATTCACGGTAAGTTATCTCCGGGCCAGGTGAGTTTGGGGAATGGTGTTATACTTTTTTGGTGGCTATTTACAGCCTGATTTACCCTCAGTCGTCTTTCTATTTATACCTTCTGCACGGTATCGCCCACGCGGATTTTTCCGGCTTGAACGACTTTGGCATTGATACCGCGCAGATGAAGTTCGCGTCCGATAGGCGAATTTACAAATTTCATAGCGTCGGCCCCAAAACGCTCGACAAATTTTTGGCAGCCGGTGTGGGGTTCGGCTGTCACTTCGATAATAGCCGAACCGATGGCTAAACGGGTTCCGGGCGGTAGGTTGGCTGCGCTTAAATCGAAATCGACAAACAATTGGTCGCCGGCTAGCTGCCAGCGGTCTTTATCTTGAGCCAGCAGCTCGATGACCCGCGTATTCATCACATTGAGCTGCATTTCCGGGTGGGCCGAGCCGTCGGCGGTGCGTGAGCTGCCGCGCGTGCGCCAATTATCACCGACCAATCCTTCGGCACAATCAAGCTCGCCTTCATTTAATACCTCACGCACGTTTGTTTCCGGGCGGCGTACAATCATATCTAACGTACCCGTTTCGGGCGGCGATTGGCGAATTTCATCTAATCCGGCTTGTAATTCTGCCATCGTGAGATGTTTTTCAGCAATCATAAAATTTCTCCTTTTTACTTACAATAAATCAACACAGCATCCCCCATGATACCAAGATTATAGCATCATTCCCTGCCGGTCAAAAAGGCCACAAGAAACAGAGCAGCGGAATGGAAATAAGCAGGATGAGCAGTTCGAGCAGGAGGCCCATCCGCCAATAATCGCTAAAATAGTAGCCGCCCGGCCCCATAACCAACGTATTGCTTTGATGGCCTATCGGCGTTAGAAATGCGCACGATGCGCCGATGGCAATGGCCAATAAAAAGGGATCAACCGACACACCCAGGCCGTTGGCTAAACCAATGCCCACCGGGGCCATAACAATGGCGGCCGCGGCGTTATTAATGACGTCAGACAAGAACATGGTCATTAATAAGACCAATGCCAGGATAATTGGCGGCGAGATGTTGCCGGTTAGCTGTAATAACAGTTCGGCGATGTGCGCGGCACCGCCAGTGGTCTCTAACGCCTGGCCAACCGGAATCATCGCGCCCAACAGCACAATAATGCTCCAATCGATGCTGGCGTAGGCTTCGCGCACGCGAATAACGCCGCTTAAAATCAACGCGACCGCGGCAGCGCTAAATGCGACCGCCGCAGGGTAAATACTTAAGGCCGACAGCCCAATGGCGACCATAAAAATGCATAACGTCAGAATCAGGCGTTGTGGTTTGCCCATTTTGATGTCGCGTTCGGCCAGCGGCAGCAAACCTAAGTCCGAGAGGATATCAGAGCGGCCTTCGTACGGCATTTGCAGCAGCAGCACGTCGCCGGTTCTAAAACGTTCGTCGCTAAGGCGGCAATCAAAGGCTTGCCCCCGTCGCGCCAGGGCGATGAGGTTGGTTTGAAAGCGCTCGCGCAAACTCAGGTCGCGGGCCGTTCTTTTTTCGGCCCGGGCGTAGCGAGTGACCACGGCTTCGACCAAACTGACCTCGCGGGTGCTTAATGAGCGTTCGACCAGGCTTTTATCGCCGCTTAAGCTCAAATTATGGTTTTTAACCATCTCTGAAATGGCTTCAGAACCGGCGCGGACAATCAAAATATCATCGGCGCGTAACGTCATATATTTACTGGGCGCACTAAAGCGCGTTTCGCCGCGAACAAGCGCCACGATGAGCATTTCATCGTGCTTAAAGGGAATATCTTTAATCGCCAGGCCGACCAGGTCGGATTTGCCGGTAACAATCAATTCGCTGAGATAATCGCTGATGTCAAACAGCGATTCGCGCGATGACTGGCCGCGCCGGCTTGGTACCAGCCGCCAGCCGATAAGCGCTATAAAAAGAACGCCGCCCAGCGCCACGCCGACCCCGACCGGGCTAAAATCGAACATGCGAAACGGTTCGCCGACGGTCTGCTGCCGAAAATTGGCGATAATGAGGTTGGGCGGCGTGCCGATGAGCGTTGTCATCCCGCCCAGCAGCGATCCAAAGGCCATCGGCATTAAAAGGTACGACGGCGACCGTTTGGAGCGGCGCGCCAACTGAATGGCCACCGGCATCAGCAAAGCCAGCGCTCCGACGTTATTAATGAAGGCTGAAAAAAATGTAACCAGCCCGGTTAAGGCGCTGACCTGTAAAACGGGCCGGCTGCCAACTTTGGCGACCCAACGGCCGATAATATCGACCAAACCTGCATTTTCCAGCGAACGACTGAGGATTAAGACGGCGGCAACCGTAACCACGGCCGAATTGGCAAAGCCCAGAAACGCATTTTCCGTTGGAATGATGCCTAACAGCGTTAAAACAACCAGGGCCAGCATTGCCACCATATCATAGCGAATATAGCCGGTAATAAAGAGAAAAAGGGCACCCAACAGCGTGGCGAAGACGATGATTTGATCGGCCATACGGCTCTCCGGGCAAATTGAAGTTGAAAGGGTCGAATAGTGACAGAAATGATAGCCGCAAAGGAGAAAAGGGCCAACTTTTAGGGATGGAATTGTTAAAAATCGGTCAGAGGTGTTTTAGGGGTGATGAGGGCAGTGAGTTGTATTATCCTCACGTGCTCTGTGCCTCGAGAACTGCCTTCTGCGCTAAATATCGAACAATGAGCTGGTTGTGTTGACATTTGCTAAAACGATGACGGGTGGTGTCATTTCGAGCGACGAAGGAGCGAGAAATCCCCGACAACGACCGCTTATAGGCAAAGATCGGGGGGTTTCTCCTCGCAAGC
>JAGRBY010000339.1 GCA_020433835.1 Anaerolineae bacterium
AATTCCCCAATCTCTAATCTCCAATCTCCTGTAGGAATAAGCATCCTCAGATGCGAACGTGGGGAACAAACCCCGCTTCGCATCTGAGGTTTGTCCTGAGAACTTTCTCATAGAAATCAAAAACTAAGAACCACTTCCTAATTCTTAATTCCTAATTTCTTCAGTCCATCCCCAGCGACAACTGCTGCCATCGAAAAGCACTGTCGCAGACACCGCAAAGTATCGGTTTTCCTTTAACTTCCTTCGGGGAAACAAGAATCGAGCGCCCGCAGTCGCAGTACAAAGCCACAACCTCAACCCGCCCCTTATGGGGATGATGGTAAAACTGACCCTGTTTGTTTTTATGAACGGTAAAAGTAGCTCCATGGGCTTGACGTTTCTTAACGCCATTTTTCTTAGACCCGTTTACCGGTGCGTCTTTAAGATGGTCAGCCATTGGGCACGCTCTATGATAGGGGTATGATTGATAACTGACCCAATTATAATAAAATTAGCTATTTATGTCAATTTCACCACTATATATGGCCGGTAGATAATATGTTAGCCCTAGATATAGTAGGTATTGTTCTCGCGGTTAATAGCAAGATTTACTTCACGATTTATCTTTTTTGCGATTATCCCTGACATAAATGCGATTATTCCTGCGCTCTAATTCAAATAACCCTATAGCTTTGAGCAATTCGCTGAGTTTCGAAAAGCCATAATTTCGTGGATCAAAGTCGTTTGCTGTTTTATTGATATAGCTTCCTACCGGGGAGAGGTGTGCCCAGCCAGTATCATCTGATGCAGCCTCAATGGCCGAACGAACAAGATTTACTAACTTTGCGTTACTGCGTAATTTTTTGCTTTCAGATAGTTTTACGTCCTCATCAATGATTTTATCGGGGGGCTGAATGAAAACATCGGTATAGATAAATCTGTCGCAGGCAGACACGAAAGCACGTGGTGTCTTACGTTCTCCGAAACCATAAACCCACAATCCGGACTCTCGGATGCGAGATGCCAGTCTGGTAAAATCGCTGTCGCTAGACACCAAACAAAATCCGGAAAATTTTCCTGTATAAAGGAGATCCATCGCATCGATTATCATAGCGCTATCTGTTGCATTTTTACCCGTCGTGTACCGAAACTGTTGTATCGGTTGGATTGAAAACTCTAAGAGCATAGATTTCCAAGATGCCAAATTCGGGGTCGTCCAATCACCATAAATACGCTTAACGCTGGCCAGACCTAACTTTGCGACCTCTGCCAGAAGGCTCTCTACGATCGAGTGATTTGCATTGTCCGCATCAATAAGTACAGCTATTGCCGCATTATTAATCATTCGAAGTCTTTCTTAGGCTAACAGTTATTGAACAGAATAAGATTCTATATATTCTGATCACTATGCTTACACTTTTTAGAAACCAGGGTTTTTAGCGTTAAAAAGAAACGTTTGTTGCTCTAAAAGGTTGTCAAATAGACATCAAAACCCTAGTTTCTTGGCGTAGTACTTTAAAGTGCAAAGGTAGTATTCTGATGAGATTCGGTGTAAAACTTACCTATATTCATTCTAAACGAAAATAGTTATCTCAGTCAACTGTCAGAGATGGGTATTGCAAAGCCCAAAGACTGCTTTAGAGTGCTCCCTCAAATAAAAGAAACCCTAAGAGCCGTGATTTTGGCCCCAGGGTTTCTTTCTGAAAATCTGTATTCAATTTGAGGTAAAAAAACTAGCTATAGATAGACATTAATAACCCAGATGGTATCAAAATTCTCTCATGTGCTGATTGTGGATCGGAGAGATCTCTGCTTTAGCTCAATGGGCCAACGCACATAAATCCGCGTCTCATTTTGACCGGGTGCAATCGAAACTATTTAATCACTAATGGCAAATAAACCCCAAAGTTCGTCGTATTGCTAGCCGGATCGCTAATTTTGGTGATGAATCCATCTGATACATCGCCGCCATAGGTCGATTGGGCCGCATTCTGTACGGGGAAGGTATCTTTGGCCTTGCCGACTACATAAGCCACTGCTTCATCACCGCTGCCGAAAGCGGCAATGGCGCGACCTTCGTCGCTGTTCGCACCCCCCAAATAGGTTGAATAGATGAGACTCGCACCATTGGCCGGCAGTTTGGCAATAAATACATCCGGCTGAAAGGCATTTAGTTCATCTTGCAAAGGGCGTTTCGTCGGAAAGTCAGAGGAGGAAGTTTGGCCGGTAACGTAGATGTTCGCGTCATCATCCAAAGCAATGCCATAACCGTAGTCGGTAAAAGAGCCTCCTAAATAGGTCGAAAAAATCAGGTCGTTACCTGCCGCGTTGAGTTTGGTGATAAAGGCATCGATATAGTTGCCGTTGCGTTCACTTTGAAAGGCATTGCGCGTAGGGAAGTCCTCGGCTGAGGTCGTGCCAATAACATAGGCGCGGCCGGCAGCATCAACCGCAATATCCTGGCCTCGATCCGTGAGAATGGGTTCATTGCCGCCCAGATAGGTTGAGTAAACCAGGCTGCCTCCATCCACGCTGAGTTTCGTTACAAATGCATCTTCAGGTTGGCTGCTACCACCACTTAACGTGGTATCAAACGCACCGGATGTGGTCGGGAAATCATCTGACCAGGTGTAACCGGTCACATAAGCGTGGCCGGCACTATCTACGGCAATCCCCCCCTCCTTAAACCCGGATATCTCTCGATCATCGCCACCTAAGTAGGTCGAATACACCAAATCGGTACCGTTCTGATTGAATTTTGTCACAAAGGCATCTTGTAAGCCGCCCCCGTAGCTGTTCTGAAAGGGATTTTTCAAAGGAAAACTGGTCGATGCGGTTCGCCCTATGATATAAGCGTAGCCACTGCTATCAAGGGCAATATCTGTTCCAGCGGCGCTGCCCCCTAAAAACGTTGAATAAACCAACCCATTGCCGTTGGGGTTTAGTTTGGTGACAAACGCTGAATAACCGCCGGTTATCGTCGTTTGGTAAGCCCCGGATGTGGTCGGAAAAGGATCGACGCCGCCGGTGTTAATGGAAGCTTGTCCCGTAACATACGCATTGCCGCTGTTATCAACAACAATGCCGTAGGCAACATCGAGATTGTTGCCGCCTAAATACGTCGTGTACAAGCGTGTGCCGTTAGGATTGAACTTAGCCACAAAAGCATCTTTCGTACCTTTGAAATTCGATTGAAACGGATTCTTCGTAACAAAATTGTCAGAATCCGTCTCGCCAACTACATAGACATTACCGTTCTTGTCCACAGTTACGTCCCAGGCGATATCAACCTTATTGCCGCCTAAATAACTGCTGAAACCCAGTGTTGGATCTATAACTAACGGATAAACCGCGTTGTACTGGCCCAGTTCAAAACCTACTTGATGATTTTCCAGCAGAACGTAGCGAGCCTCAACCGGCACCCGTTGCCCGCCAATTTCCTGATAGACGACCGGCGTAGTTTCAACCAGCTCACTGTGGGGGCTACGCAATGCCAAAGCCCCATCCGAGCGTAACGATGTCTGCTCAACACCGTGGTAAGTCATTTTAATTTGGGTCGGATCGGCCCCCGGTGCAACGAGAAACTCACTTTTTAACTGCCCCTCTGTGCCCCGATAAACCAGATCAATGCCCGGATACAAATCGGTATAGATGATGCCGCCGTAGGTCGGTACGTTGGTTTGCCAACCGGCCGGATCGCTCCCCCGAAAGAAATTGGCGATGCCCGGCAGCGGATCTAGCCCTTGCACGTCTGGATCATCATTAGCTCCTGCAAAACTCAGACGAACAATATCACTGATCAATATTTCATCTTTAGACTGCGTGGTCACAAACTGTATCTCATCGGCTGTGAAATAGAGGGTTTGCCCATCTCGATGTAGTTGAAATTGAACCGCCGGGTCAGCCTGTCCGGCATTGGCTACAAAGCTAAGCGACTGAGTTGTCATCTGTAATTGTGTCGTATTCAAAGCAGATCGAGACACTTTCATTATGGAGGCTAGCATAAGGCCCAGCCAAACAACTCCCAGGGCCAATAAAGCTAAAATGAGCCGGCGTAATCCATTATTAAGTTGTTTTGTTTGCATTGATTGCGATGACAGCATTGTAAGAACCTTTCCTGAAACTAAGCTAATTGTTAAATAGCGTGAAATTTTTTGTTAAAACACCTCCTCAACTTTTGATATGTAGCGCCGCAAAACGAGCCGACTAATAAAAGCAGACTCGATTTACCTTGCTCTAAGTGTTATACTTCCTAACATTATAGAGGGACTTTTTATTGTGTCTAACTCCTTTTCATCCAATTCAGCTAGCTTTAGAACGTTTTTGTTTCACAAACTTATCATCGTTTTATCTGTTAACCTTAAAATTTTTGACCATTAAAAGGAGAAGAAAAATCGAACAGCCAACCCTCTCTTCCCCCAAAACAAAAAAGCCCTAGAGGCCAAAACCACAGCCCCTAGAGCTTTCTTTTTGAAAATGCGTATTTAATTTGAGGTTATAATCTAGCCACCAATGTTAATCGATGGTACAGACAGTACAAAAATCAGAGTTTATCAGAATTCATCTCAGGTAAATACCTTCGATAAGTGGGCAAAAGCCTCCCTTTGATGCTCAAAAGGAATTTTCGGCATAAAATTAGGATTGTTGTGTCGTAGTTGGGTTAAATCAAATGATTGGTACATTATCTAAATACCTATCACCTTCTGATTGTGTCGGACAAATGGTATTGTTACGATGATTCAGAAACTGCTTTCTTTCCTCTAAAGTAGTTTCTTATTATCTAGTGAACTAGAGACTAAAATGGAATAAGATCTTCTTCATCTTTTTCTATTTGGGTTAACATTTCTTGGGCTTCTGCACTACCTAGCTGTACTGCAATTTGTAGTTCTCTAAGAGCCTTATCTTTATAACCTTGTTGTGCATAAGACCAACCTAGAAGAAGATGCGCATCGCTATTGTTCGGAGCTATGTAAAGGCCTGCATGTAATTCACGGATAGCTTTATCTAGCTGACCCTGATTAGCAAACAGTTCGCCTAATGTAAAGTAGGTAATAGCATTATTTGGATCGAGTTCTAATAAATTTTGGTATTCTCGGATAGCTTTTTCAAAGTACCCTTGTTTCTGATAACTGCGGCCTAGAAGAAAACGTACACCTATATTATCTGGGAATAGTCTGAGGCTAACTTGAAATTCTTGGATAGCTTTATCCAATAGATCTGCTCTTAGGTAAGCATTGGCGAGAGGAATATGTACGGCCGTGTTATTTGGATCGAGCCATAGTGCAGTCTGTAATTCCTGGATAGCCTCATTCCAACGCTCTTGTCCCCCATATGATATACCCAAAGCAAAATGTGCCTCCGAATTATTTGGCTCTAACTGGAGAGCAGTTTGCAATTCTCGGATAGATTCGTCCAAACGTCCTTCTTTTCCGTATAAAGTGCCTAACAAGATATGAGTTTCAGCATTGTCATTAATTGTTTTCTCGGTTGGGACTGGATGAGTTGCAGTCAGTATTTTCTTCAACTCCACTATACAATCAGGATTTATGGCTTCGTGATACAATCTGCTATGCATACCTCTCATGTCGTCCCCAAAAGACATATTTGTTGCCCAACCAGGTATCGGGTGTTCTATAGCTTCTAATACGCTCTGATAAATTTTCTCACCATTAGCTAGATTCTTTGTGTATAGACGATTGGTTTTCCACTGGTAAATAACTGCTGCCGCTCGTGGTAGGCAGTATGTATGTCCTTCACCAGGTATTGTCATAGCAGCTAAGTAATACGCATTTGCCATTAACACATGTGCATCACCATCAGAATTGCTTTTGTGAATCGCAAGTTGACAAAGCCGGATTACTTCAATAGCAGTAATTATGAAGCTCCCATTGTCGTCTTGCAGGTTATGGAGTTTACGAAACTCATTTAATGCTTGGTTAAATAGATCGTTTTTGCCTAGCCCAAACAATGCTTTTAACATAAATTTTCTCCTTATATGCGAAACGCCTACTCTAATAATTTATGGTCAGGAAAACGAATATATAGAAAAGTATTGAAACTCCCGCCCAGATACCTGCAATCCACGCAATAATACGCTTCCATTGTTTTACGTTGTTACGCCATCCAAAAAATAGAAGGGCAGCAATTATAAGTCCTATGCCTCCTAACATATTGTCCTCCACGTTAGCCTTATCAAATGATTAATACAGTGTTAGAAAATCTGCATCTTGTTGAATGAAAAAATCTATATATTTCCTGCCCAACTACCTCAACACGCTCCCCCCGACCCGTTCCTTTTTCGCCAGCTTCGCAATTCGATGGACAGAGTGCTAGTAATTCTGTGCGATTGGCATTGTTAGCGGGATAATTGGAATAAGCTACTCATTGCAGACGATTGGAAACAAAACTGCTTTCTAATGCTCTACAGAAATTAGCCACTTGGCTCCTTGAACTCTGGACACATTAGCCGTTACTAATAGATGTGTCACCGCCGACTCAGCAAATGGCCCTTCCCAACTCATATCAAAATTCTTCTGTTTTCCACTTTCCAAAGATACATTGCTAGTGTATGTATTTGGACACCCAGATACACCTACCGCCCTACACTCGTATTTGCGACCTAGATTGTCTATCACACGTATATCATTGTGGAAGGCAATGACAAAATTTATAGTACTTGACGTTCTATTCAATATGCGTAGATCTAAAAATATCCTGTCTCCTTTAAATCCATTTACCTCCAGAATTAAAGATACACCTTCGTACTCCCAAGGCTCACCAACTTGTAGAAATTCAGGAGTTGGTGTTGGCAATGGTGTATTGGTTGGTAAGGAGATATTTGTTGGACTTGGTGTTGGTTGCGGTGTATATGTCGGGGTAGGTGTTAGGGTAGGAGGCTCTAAAGTAGCTGTCGGTGTTGGTGTTTCAGCGGCTAAAGCAGGAGGATCATTTGTAATACCATTATCATCCGTTGGCTTTGGCTTAATCGAGAGTAACCTAAGCGGAATAGTGTTAGGCAAAATTCCCTTAGTTAAATCTATTTCTTGCCTATACGGATCATAACCAATTGCTTCAACCAATAATCTGCCAGGTTGCCCAGCATACGATCTGGGAAGAAAAATTCTCGTAACGCCGTTTGCATCAGTTACTCCATCTAATGGAGCTTGATCAGCAACTTCTATAGTTACCTTTGCTCCCGATACATAACTACTAGTCCCATCTTTTTGTACTCGAACCAAATAAGGGAAACTGTCATCAGAAAGCACATAAAGACCAGTAGTTGTGGCTATACTGATAACACAAAAAGCAATACTTCCTAAAATTGCTAGTAACGTTATTTGTTTACGGTTCAATTTTATACCTCTAGTATTATTTCTATCTGGCATAGAACCACGATTGTTTTCTAAACTTTTCGACTCTGCCTGTAACTTCTCTACTTTTGCTTCTATGTCTTCAATTTCTGTCAAAGTTTCAGGAGGGGTGTTATAACCCTGTGCTGCTTCTTTTTCTTTTAGTTTTTGCAAACGACGATTATACCTTGTTAGTAATTCTTGTATTTCGTCTCGTTGTGACATAGTCAATAATGATCCAAATCTTATAAAGTTCACAACTAACCAACTAACCCCTACCGGCTTCTACTTCTTCGCCAGCTTCGCGATCCGCTGAAGGTATCTTTAGCCTGCTCTTGCACTTAATACTCAGCGCGGGCATCAAACACCCCCCTCAAACCCAATCATCCTCTACCAAAGGCGCAATCAACCCCGTATCTGCCTCGCGTAAATGCATTTCAGCAAACTGAGCGCGACCGCCGATCCACCCTAAAACGGCATCGCGCTGCACTTTAGTAGGATGACCAGACAAGAGGGTGGCATAAGATGACCATTCCCACTCTCGAAAATC
>JAGRBY010000033.1 GCA_020433835.1 Anaerolineae bacterium
TTGCCATCGGCCCCATCCTACAAGGGTTGAACAAACCGGTCAACGATTTAAGCCGGGGATCATCGGTTGATGATGTTATCAATACGGTGCTTATCACCGCTATTCAGGCTCAGATTGAGGCGAAGAAATATAAGAAATAAGGCAGCTCATCGACCGAGCAACAGGATTCTAATATCCCGCAAAACTAAACGGGTCTTGAGCGGTATAACTTTGTGGTAATTGTCTCGCACCCCGGTCGTCATCGATACACTCACGTCCCATAAATTTTTTCGCAAGCCGGATGGCACCAAGGCCCGATACCCTCGCTGAATCAAGCGCCCGCTCAAAAGGGGTTCCGGATAAGGCGGGGGTACAAGCGGCACTGTTTCCTGCTGAATTTGGGCCACTTTTTCTGATTGGTTAGCGACCTGCCAACCAATATTATTTTCAAGCAAGCTCAGCAGGTCAAAATTACCCTCGTACAGTTGCCACATCCGGCTCAAAATATCGGGGATGATATGATTGTCTCTTTTGTAGATCAATCCTAACTGGCTGTTGGCAAAGAAAAAGCTGATATCTCGCATTGCGGTTAGTTGGTAGGGTGAATTCGGAGCACAGATAGATAGCGCGACATCGAGCAAGGTACTGCGGCCAATAGCCCCGATGGGAAAAAGAAAGATAAGCGGCTCAGGAACCCGCGTTAACAGCGTTTCAAGAATGGATTTCACGCCGCCCGTCCAAATTTCCGGTACGGCCAACACAATTATCGATGGCGATAAGGAATTGAGATGAGTCTCTACATCCCGCCATCGGCTTGATAAATCAGCTTTGGCCTGCGGCAAGATCAACAGCTCATTATCCAGCGCCATAGATTTTTTCGCGTCTTGCAGCCACGCTAGCCAATCGGGATTGGTGTTATCATCGTAGGGCACAATAACCTGCTGAACAGCCGGATGCGCCAGCCAAAAAACAGGTGACGCTCCCAAGGTCGACTCAGCCGCTAAGTCAATAATGGTTGGTTTCACCGGATAATAGGCGGCTAGCTGCTTCATCAAAAAAGCATCGACAGCTTGAATGCTAATCGCTGCTCTGACAACACGATGGCGATCGGCATGCAAAAGCCGCAGGTATTGGTCGATGGGTTGATAACTGGAAAATAAGGTTTCCGACGTCACAGACTATCCCCGGCTATATATATCCAATATCGGGATGATAACGCAGTTGGTGGGTATTGGGCAACTGTTTTTCTCTGATGCCTAACTGATCAAAGACACGTTCCAGATAGGCCTGTCTTTCTTGAATATGGGCCGGTTCCCGTACGCTTTTTACGCGTGAACTGGGCATATCGTGATAAATGCCAAAAACGACCGGGACAAAAACCAACCGCCGACCGCTGGCCGCCAGATGCAAAAACAGCTCCCAATCCTCGTGTCCGTGCAAAATAAAGTTCTCCTCATAGCCGCCACTATCAAAAATTTGTAAGCGATCATACAAGGCAAACGTATCAATGTAATTTTCTCGAAAAATATGATTTTGAAAACTTTCGTTGTTCATCAGGTTAAGGTACTCATTGTTGAGACCATGCTGAATGATATTTCCATAGACAACAGCAGCGTTTGTCTGTTCAATTGAACGATAAAAGGTATGGATATTTTCCGGCACAAGTTCGTTATCGGCATCCATAAAAACAATATACCGATAACTCGCCTCCAGCAAGGCGCGATTGCGCACAGCCACCACGCCCACGTTACGCGACAAAGCCAACACCCGCAAACCATCATCAAAATATAGCGCTTCCAATTGGCGTAACAAAGTCAGCGATCCGTCCCGCGATTGGTCGTCGATAACCAGTACCTCAGCCGATACCTGCTGTTCGGTCAACGTCTTGACCGAAGCCAAAGCCGACCGGACGGCCCGAACCAAGACAAATTCGTGATTCCAATTGGGAATGACGATGGTGACTCCGGTCGGCGCCGACCGGATAGTGGCCGGCAAATCATCAGCCACTATCCGAGATAGAATTGAAAGAAAATCATTATTGTTCATAAGTAATTTGATTAAATCCGTGCGCACCAGGTGAAACACTGAACCACTGATGGGTCTGAATCCACTGAAGAATGCCTGATTTTCAGTGAAATCATAAAAATTCAGTAGCTCAGTGTTTCAAAAAAGCGGGTAATGACAGATGACCGCCCACTGAAATTGTTTAATTTGTAATATGTCCGTTAGCAAACCAAGAATATAAACCTAAAAAAGAGAATACGTCGGCATTCACGCGAATCTGTTCAAATCCAAGCGGATCTATCGGAAACCGTGCTGATCAGTCCAAATCCGCGCCGATCAGTTCAAATCCACGCCGATCAGTTGAAATCCGTGCTGATTTGTTTGTACACAGGCTGATCAGTTGAAATCCGGGCTGATTTGTTTGTACACAGGTTGATCAGTTCAAATCCGCGTCGATCAGTTCAAATCCACGCTGATTTGTTTGTACACAAGCTGATCAGTTCAAATCCACGCTGATTTATTTGTACACAAGCCGATCAGTTCAAATCCGCGCCGATTTGTTTGCGCATAAGTTAATCTGTCGGAAGCAGCCTTGATCAGGTTCAAATTACGCCAATCGAGGGTGAAATATGAAACATCAACACAATGCGTCAACATCCGTTTTTAGCCCAGTTGAGTCAACACCTCAAGCAATCCGGTTTCGAGAAGCGGCAATGCATTGAACTCACGAACAAAATTATACTGCGTTTCCTCAAAATGCATTGCCCTCAACTTCATATCAAAATCGTGCTCGTCTAACATCAAATTGCTAAACGGTAATGGCTCAGCAATATCAAACGGCTGCATATGTATCTTGATGGGAACCGCCCCCGCCATCAACGCCAACCGAAATCGAATTGACTCTACGTAAGGGTGATCGACATGAGAACACCATACTTTATAACGTGTCCGCAGCAATACTTCATGCAGTTGGGCTTGATTTAAGTGAGGCCCTGTTTCCGTCACCGGCGTAAAATGAACCATATACACAAACCCACGTCGATCCACATCCTCAATCAAGCGCTGCAATAATTTCAACCGGCGGGGCACCAGATGCCCCACAAACGTCCACGGCAGCGGTCTCTCTCCCAAAATAAATCCGCTCTCACAAATTGTCTCTTTTTCCGACCGGGTCAAGCCATTGAACACAAAATGGTAGACCTTTTGAGCTTGTCTGGAGGCGTGTTGATACTGATTATAGAAGCCCAGATCCAATAAAATGGTGAGCTTCGCCTGTTGCATCAAACTCAACGAATCTCTAAACCAGGGGCTGCGCACGCTCTCTAACAAAATCATTCCAACTTGCCGGCAGTGCACTTTAAGTTGTTGGACATGGCGCATCACAACTCTCATATTATTGCCGTGAGCGTGCACAATCTCCGAGAGATTCATCAAAAAGCACCAATCGTAGCTGCCTTCCGGATACGTTGTTAGGGTATGCACCGCGACCTCGCAGCCCAAGTCTTGTAACGCTTCCGCCACGCGTCGGCCTTCGGCATCGTAGAAATAGCTGACCGTGCCGGGAATAATAATCAAAGCGCGTCGCCCCGCCAAGGGTTTTGTCGGGGGTGAAATACTCGATTGGGGTTGACTATGTTCCTCATCGGCAGCTACGGTATAACGGGGGAAAACAGTTTGCGGCGATGGCTCGGCAACGTATTGCCGAGCATGCTGATCGAGCAATCGCTTCATAACATCTCCCGGCAAAGGATAGGGCAGGGCGGCATCATGCTGATCGCCATACCATTCCAAGAGGTTCTGCGTCATCTGCAAAAAACGGGCTTCAAACAACGCGGCTGCGTGGTGATACAAAGCCAGATCAAGGGCAGAGATCGCGCTGATTTGGGCTTGAACTTGCGCTGAAATGGCATCGACAGCAGGTCGCTCAACGGCAACGTTACGATGAAGTGGTTTCATTTTCGGAAACCAGCCAAACGTATAAGCCAGCAGATACAATGTATCTTGAAACCGTTCAGTTAACCCCACGACAGCAAATTCAGCAAGGCGTTCTTTGGCCCGGGCCAGCGTATCGACCTGATGGTACTGTCCGTGGGTGTGAACCTCTAATACAGTCGCCTGTTGGTAAGCTGACGCTGATGGAAAGGCATCTGCGTTTAAGGTTGCTCCGATAAAACGGGTGTGAATATTGGCCACAAAATTGCTGAATTCCGGATGAAAAACAAATTCCTCCAGGCTCGCACGAGAAACGCGCTTGTGGGCCGGATTGTCAGGCATTGTGTGTAAATGCCAGTAATGCGAGATAATTTGATCAAGGGGGTGACGCAGCAGTGTTAAACAGATAGGCTGTCGAGACAATGTTTTGCGCATCGCATCATAATAACAGTGCCCCTTAAATACCTTATAGTGAGCCAACCGTTCGGGTGGTAAAGTAAAAAACCGCGCCCGTGCCTCTTCGCCCCTGTTGAAATCGAAGATTTGGTCTTCGGTAAAGTGTTGGCTTAAAATAGAACCTAATGTTGTGCCTGCTGTTTTTGGGATATGTAAAAAAAAGAGTTGATCCTCATCTTTGAGCATGGTTTTAGGCAGTGGCGTATTCATAATTTCGGGTATTCCACAATACAGACTGATCCTTTTTGTGATGATACCTGCCCCGCAACCGCAATTGTGTTTAAGGTGGCAAACGCCATTATAAGCCATCCCGCGATCCTTCACAAAACTACTTGGCAGCCATCGCAATCAGTCATTTGTTAAAAATATCGCTATGACGTCAACAAACAGGATTGATGGGCTGAATTTGTTGGTCCGCAAAATCTATCACCGCTTAAGAAGCTCGCCGCTCCAAGGCGCGAGAAAAGCGTGGCGTATCCTCTCCAGCCCCGGCGGATTTTTTAACGGCATCGACATTGCTCGAAACGCGGTTCGCATCTCACGGCAATACAAACGATGGCAGCAAGCGCATCGCGTTACGCCTGCCGAATTGAAGGTCATGCAGCGGGAATTGGCTTTGTTGAACTACCAGCCAAAAATCAGTATTCTCATGCCCGTCTATAATACCGAGGAACGCTGGCTGAGGCGAGCCATCGACAGTGTCCGTCAACAATGTTATTTAAAGTGGGAATTGTGTATCGCTGATGATGCCTCAACAGAACCGCATATCAAAGATATCTTGGAAGCATATCGGCATCTCGACGCGCGGATCAAGATTATTTACCGGCCCATCAACGGCCACATTTCGGCAGCATCAAACAGCGCGTTAGCCTTAGCCACCGGCGAATTTGTGGCCTTGCTTGATCATGATGATGAGATTACCCCCACCGCTCTGGTGGAAGTGATCAAACTGCTTAATAAGCAGCCCCAGGCAGATTTTATTTACTCTGATGAAGATCGGCTTGAAACGGACGGCACCCGTTCGGAACCCTTTTTTAAACCGGACTGGTCGCCCAATCTGTTACAAAGCACCAATTACATCGCTCACTTTGCTGTTTTGCGTCGAAGTATCGTTGAACAAATTGGGGGATTTCGCAATGAATTTGTGGGCAGCCAAGACTATGATCTTTTTCTCAGGTTCACCGAACAGAGCCAACACGTCTATCACATCCCCCAAATATTATATTCCTGGCGAAAAAGTGCCACCTCAACGGCACGTGATCTGGCTGCCAAACCCTACGCCCAAAACGCTACCTTTCAGGCGCTGACCGAGGCTATCCAACGACGCGCCCTACAGGCCGATATCGTGCCTGGTAGTTTTCCGCCCTTGTTGCGCATTCGCCATCAAATTATCGAAACACCTCGGATATCGATCATGGTTTACTTGAGCCAAGAGGACAGCCCTGTTTCTATCCTAAAATTTGTCCGCTATTTAAACAAAACTATTACCTATCCGAATTATGAAATCATTGTCGTGGTTGAACAGAATCGGTATGATGCATTGCAACGGGCTGCGGGCCGCGAGCCAATCGACGTTATCATTACCTCAACACAGACTACATCGGCAAGTAAGTCGCTATCGATGGCCGCTCTGCAAGCGCAGGGCGAATATCTTCTGTTTCTGGGTCATGGAGTCCGTCCCCTCAACCGCGATTGGCTCACGGCAATGCTGGAACACGCGCAGATGCCGAGCATCGGTTGTGTGGGAGCCAAACTGCTTTCAAAGCGAGGGCGTTTGGTCAGCGCGGGGATGGCTTTGGGCTTCCATGACGGGGCCGGTCATCCGGGCCGAGGCTTAGCGGATGTGCCTCAAGTTATTTTGTTTCTCAATCTCAAGGATATGGTGCGAGAGGTAGCGGCGGTAGCGGCCCAATGCCTCATGGTGCGTCGGGCATTATTCGATCACGTTAGCGGGTTTGACCCGGCATATCAGCAGATATTGTATGATGTTGATCTTTGTCTGCGGCTAGCGCAACGGGGTTACCGCAATCTGTTTACCCCGTATGCTAAGCTAACCGTTCCTTCCAACCGGGTTAATCATCACTTGGCCGATAGCACTACAATTGCGGCGGATAGACTTCACCTTCAACAACAATGGGGCGCGTTACTTGATGGTGATCCTTACTACAATCCCAATTTCTCCCGAACCAGCGACGACTTTAGCCTGAGCGACCCTGAGACGCGCCCAAATAGGTCATCGACCCTTAACAATTAGGCCAAACTGTGTCATACTTGTTAAAACGAGCAAGGGCGCGGCATTGAAACATTTTACACTCTACCGGCAGCTTCACGGTTCTGTTGCACTCCTCAACCTCTTAAGGCTCAAACCATAAATGCGCATCGCTATACTGGGCACGCGTGGTGTACCGGCCAACTACGGCGGCTTCGAGACATGTGCCGAGCAACTCGGGGCGCGACTGGTGCAGCGGGGGCATCACGTTACGGTTTACTGTCGTTCGCATCATATCACCCATCCGAAAAACACCTACAGGGGCATGCACCTGATTAAGTTGCCTACGGTTCCCAACAAATATCTGGATACCATTGTCCACACCTGGCTATCCTCGCTGCACAGCCTATTTCGAAAATATGACATCGTCCTTTATTTTAATGTCGGCAATAGTCCGCTCACATGGATACCGCGCTTAGTCGGCAGCAAAACCATCCTCAATGTCGATGGTCTGGACTGGAAACGAGAAAAATGGCCCGGCTGGGCCAAGCGTTACATTCAGTGGGCTGAATATTTGGCGACCAAGCTACCACACATCTACCTGACCGACTCGCAAGTGGTCCAAGCCTATTACCGTGAGCGTTACGACCATACACCGCCCACTATCGCTTACGGTTCCGATGTAGACTATGTGCCACCGGGAGAGACACTGGCGCGGTTTGGTCTACAACCACAACGCTATATCTTATTTGTAGGGCGATTAGTCCCAGAGAATTACGCCCATCATCTAGTCGACGCCTTTAGAGGGTTAGACACAGATTTAAAGTGCGTTATTGTGGGTGATGCGCCCTATGTTGATGCTTATATTGCCCGGCTCAAAGCCAAGGCCCGCCCTGATCCGAGGATTATTTTTACGGGCTATGTTTTTGGTCGCGATTACTATGAATTAGGCTCAAACAGCACTATTTTTGTTGAGACGGCCGGGGCCGGCGGAACCCATCCCGCCCTCTTGGAAGCCATGCGGTTTGGAAATTGTGTGGTGGTCAACAACACCTTAGAAAATCTAGAGGCTCTGGGCGATACAGGTTTAAGTTACGAGGGCCGGGCCGGGGCACCGGCCTTACAGCGCGTGCTACAGGAGCTACTTTCTAACCCTTTGATCATAAAGCAGTATGGCGAAAAGGCCCGACAAAGAGCGTGCCGGATGTACAGTTGGGAGTCAATTACCGATAAATATGAAAATCTCATGCGTGCATTGCTTGATACAAAATAGGGCACTTCACTTCATCCAGGCCAACATAGTGCTTTCATCGACTTTCTTGTGCTTCATAATAAATCGACGCCAACGCAGCATGGCCGGAAGCAGCCGTACAACCCTGACCAAACCCACCAACGATGTCCGTTCAAACAACAGCAGATAAACCAAGATTTTTATGTCGTAAAGGATGATGTAAACGCTGTGTCTCAAAAAATTGGGGATTAGCTCATTTTTTATGAGCAACAGATACCTGTTCTTAACGGAATGCATCCGAATAGTCGGCGACACCTCTGAACGTCGATTCGGCTTAAAGGCGCGACGGTGAAAAGCCACTGCAGCGGGCGTATAGATACTTTTCCAACCGAATAACTGAGCACGCCAGGCCAGGTCGATATCTTCTTTGTAAACAAAAAAGGCCTCGTCAAAATATTGGCCTTCAAATTTACAGGCTTCCAGCATAGCTTTACGATAAAGTGATGCCGCCGCACAGCCGCCAAAAATATACTGCTGCTGATTATAACAACCCGAATCGACATGGTGATAGCCTTGTAAGCGCTGCCGCCGATTCTTTTCCAAATAGAAACCGATGCTATCAATAACAGCATCGGGCGAGGACGATGTCCCGGCCTCGCTTGATAAAAGTTTCCCGGTAATTATGCCGCTTTGCGGATGGCGCTCGGCTACCTGGACTAGCTTTTCGATATGGTCTTCCATTAATAGGACATCGGGGTTCAGCAAGAAAAGATATTGGCCTGAAGCCTCGGCAATGCCGATGTTTTGACCTTTGCTAAAACCTAAATTTTCAGCCTGTTTGAAAAGTCTTAGATCAGGGTAAGTTTGGAGAATTTCCAGGGTGCGGTCGGTTGAATGATTGTCAACAACAATAACTTCTAAATGGGGGAAGGTCTGATTAAATAGCGCCGTCAAGCAGGCATCAATAAAACCATCGCTATTCCAGGTTACGATAACAACAGATACGGTTAGGTTCACAGTTGACAACGCAGACCTAAAAAACCAAAAGCATAATATGAGAAAATCCTATTATGTAATCATACTGATTTTGATATTTGTGGCGAAACTGATTTTAGTCGCCGACCAGCGCATTGTAGCCTCGCTTACGCCGGCTGATTTCCTGCTCTATGTCAGGCAAGCCACCACGTTATTGGCCGGTGAGTGGCTGGGGCCGCACGATGTAAGGGTTTTGGCCAAGGGCATTGGGTATCCGCTTTTTTTGGTTGCGGTCACAAAACTGCATGTGCCGGTGCTGTTGGCCCAACAACTGGTCTATTGTCTGGCTGTTTTGCTGATAATTTTTGGATTGCAGTTGGCTCAGGTTAGGCGCATTGCAATAGTTTGTGCCGCTACCTTTTTACTTTTTTCACCCGATTCTTATAGCATCGCCAATGTCATATTAAGTCGAAACCCACTCTATGCCAGCACTTCGTTGCTGTTGTTGGCTCTTTTGTTTCTGGCATTATTTGTGTTTCGATGGCGAATCTTAATTCCTTTGGTTGTTTTCTTCGCCTTGATTGTCGCCTGGTATTCGATCATCCGAGAAGAGTTTGTTTGGATTCTACCGATCTTTGGTCTGTTTCTGGGCTTGTACTCTCTGAAATATCGGCACAAAAATGTAATCGCCAGCGGTGGACGTCTGGCGCTGATGGTCGTAATTTCTGCTGTGAGCATAACTGCGGTGAAGGAAATTATTCGCTATCAAAATCTATCCGTTTATGGCATCAACGTACTATATGACCAGGCCGAAGGCGGTTTCCCCAAGGCCATAGCCGCATTAAGCCGCATAGAAACCGGACAACACCGCCACTTTGTGCCGATTAATGAGCAAGCCAGGCTGTTAGCCTATGACGCCAGCCCCAGCTTTCGAACCCTCAAACGTTATCTGGAAGGGCCGGCCCGAAAAACGTGGACAAAATTTGGCTGCCAGCGCGTAGGCGTCTGTGACGACATTGCCGGAGGCTGGTTTACCTGGGCTGTAAAAAATGCAGCAACAGCAGCCGGATATTACCAAACCCCGGCAACCTCAGAAGCCTTTTATCAAAAAATGGCTGATGAAATCAACGCGGCTTGCGAAAGCGGCAAACTCCCTTGTACATCGCAGCGCAACAGCCTGCGGGCTGCCTATTTTCGACGGGCAGAATTTGCTTACTGGCCCAAAGGGTTTGCCCAGTTGATGGTGATGACCATGCTGGGCGATGTAAATATTCAAGCCGGGCCGAGCAATCCCCGAACCATCAAAGAATTTGAAGATATTTTTCCCGGCCAGGTTGATATTCCGGCTTTCCGTGATTTTGATCTCGAAGCGGCGCTGGCAACAGTCAAAAGCCAAGAAGCCCTTTTAGCCAAATTGCCGGATGATTTAGTTGAGCAATACATCCCCCCCCAAAACACCCCCAACCAAACCATAAGAAATCTCTTGAAGCCTATCTACGGGCTTTTGAAACCGGCTTTAGGCATTATAGGCATGCTCATTATCGGTCACTATTTATATTTTGCCTGGCAAACCAAATCTTTATTATTCGACACCCACCTGCCTTATATATGTGCCGGTCTGGCATTGTGTGCCGTTTTTGCCAGCACAGGGCTGCTGACCTTTGTGCATATCAGCCATCACAACCTAAATGACACCAAACTGCTAACCTCATACACAATGTACTCTCTTTTCTGTGCCTTAACTATCGTTCTTCTATTCGATTATGTAGTGGCTATGAATGAATCTATGCTAAAGGGGGCGCAGCAAAACACCCCAGAGAAAAGAGACGGTGCGAATGAAATTAATCATTCAGATTCCTTGCTATAACGAAGCCCAAACGCTGCCGCAAACCATCGAAGATTTACCCCGGACGATTGAAGGCATCGACCAAATAGAATTCCTGGTCATCGATGACGGCAGCAACGATGATACGTCTCAAGTGGCAACAGAAATGGGAGTCGATCATCTTATTCAACTGCACCGCAATCTGGGTTTGGCCAAAGCATTTAGCACCGGTATTGAAGCTGCCCTAAAATTAGGCGCGGATATCATTGTTAACACAGATGGTGATAATCAATATTGCGGCCAAGACGTCGCCAAGCTGATCCGGCCCATCCTCGATGGCAGGGCCGATATGGTTATCGGAGACCGTCAGACAGATACGATCAAACATTTTTCCAAAACAAAAAAACTTCTGCAAAAGTTGGGCAGTTGGGTGGTCCGCAAAATTTCGGGTCTCAATATTCCCGATACAACCAGCGGTTTCCGAGCCTACTCGCGCAAAGGGGCGCAGCAATTGGTGGTGTTCTCAGGCTATACCTACACCTTAGAAACAATTATTCAAGCAGGGAAAAAGGGATTAGCCGTTAGTCACGTGCCCATCGCCACGAATAGAGAATTACGGAAATCGCGCCTGATAAAAAGTATCCCGCATTATATATGGAAATCTATGGTCACCATGGCCCTTGTATTCCTTATGTATGAAGCCTTGCGCATCTTTGTTATCTTGAGCCTCATTTTATTTGGGGGTGGCTTTTTAATTTCATTACGATTTCTCTATTTCTATATGGTCCACCAAGGGCAAGGTCATGTGCAATCTTTAATTCTGGCAGCCATTTTATTTATTCTGGGCTTTCAAAGTTTTATGTTAGGCGTTGTAACCAACCTCATTGGCAACAATCGCCATTTAAACGAAGATATTCATTATCGATTAAGACGATTGGAGTACGACAAAGTTGATAGATAAACCGGTTGTGAGTGGAAATGTTTACAACAAGTATGAAAGCGCCAACCCGGTAACCAGACTGCTGATGCAAAACTATCTATCAACATTCGATTCGCTGCTGGCACCCGAGAACCAAGTGCAGACGCTATTAGAAATAGGCTGTGGTGAAGGCTATATGACTCGCCATCTTGCCAATCGCTACCCGACGGCTGCAATCAGCGCGTTTGATGTATCGAACCATATTCTGAAACAAGCCACCCAACAAAATAAAAATGCGCACTTTGCCTGTGCTTCAGCCTATCAGCTTCCTTTTCCCAACTGTAGGTTTGATCTGATTGTATGTGTGGAAGTACTGGAACATCTCACCCATTTTCGCCACGCGCTATACGAGATCAAGCGGGTGAGCCGGAAACATATTTTGGTCAGCGTTCCACGGGAACCACTTTGGCGTGTTCTTAACGTCGCTCGGGGCGCGTATCTCAGCGCTGGAGGGAATACACCGGGCCATGTACAACATTGGAGTCAAGCCCAGTTTAAAGATCTTTTGACTGAAGTTTTTGAAGTAATTAGCATCGAAAGCCCATTACCCTGGACAATGGCCCTATGCCGGACGCTAGACTGAATGAGCTTTACAATAAATCTCGCAACTTGGGACGGGTACGATGTAAAACCCACGTAGCCAGAAAAACAAAAATTGCGGCCCAAGCCATCATAATGGCCCAGGCATTCCAGGGAGGGATCTGATTGAACAGAAATAAATCGCGAAAACTTTTGATGAAATAATAGGCAGGATTCCAACATAGAATTGAGAGCACTCGCTCGGCAAGAATCGTCTCAACATATCCCAGGGCCGAACCGGCATAGCGATGCCGTAAATCCTGCAGCGCATTTTGCCATATATATTTCCGGTAATAGTATAAATTCTGCATAATAAACATAAGCGTATTGTACTGGCAAAGGCATTCAACGGCATAACTACAATTTTCATTCTTAAGAAAAAACCTGACAGCTTTTGTCAAATAACTTACGGCAAGGATAACCTTCAAACGGAAATTTTTCATTGGCAGGATGAACTGTTGAAAAGCTGTCAGGTCTGGCTATACACGCTCATCCAGCAAACACCAAAGGGAATTCCATGACAACAGATACCGTTATGAAAGTTGACGGACTGGGCAAAAAATTCGACATATACAACAATCCGTGGAACCGAGTCGTAGAATGGCTGACATCACGCAGCCGGCATCAAGAATTTTGGGCGCTGCGTGATATCTCTTTTGTGCTGAAACGAGGCCAAATTTTGGGGTTAATAGGCCCTAATGGTGCCGGAAAAAGTACCTTGTTAAAGATATTAACCGGCATCCTCTATCCGACAGAAGGCACATACAAGGTTAACGGGCGTGTCTTATCTCTACTGGGTTTAGGCACGGGCTTTAATCCTGAACTGACCGGCCGGCAAAATCTATTTCGCAGTGCGCAATTGCTGGATTTTCCTGAAGCATATATCGCCGAGCGATTACCCGAGATCGAGGACTTTGCAGAACTGGACGACTATTTTGATCGCCCTTTTAAGTTTTATTCGTCCGGGATGAAATCGCGCCTGGGTTTTTCGCTATTTGCGTTTCTTGAGTGCGATGTACTTATCCTCGATGAGATCTTTGCTGTTGGGGATATTTTCTTTAAGCAAAAATGTTATGACCGTATGGAAACCTTAATGAAGCAAGATGTTGCGGTTATTTTGGTTACGCACGCCATGCAGATTGTGCAACAATATTGCCAGGATTCCATTTTATTAGATCACGGCCAGATCATGTATCACGGCGAACCGACAGAAACCATCAGACGTTTCGCCGCGTTACAACGACAATCAAGCGCAAAGGCGATATCACTCGCCACAGTAATGGCGCTGGATGAGGAGACCTTTCCTTCCCAAACCACTGCCGCATCTGAATTGACTTCCTGGCCCGCGGCTGATGCATTGCTTGATTTATCGAAAGCGGTTATCGCCCACAAAAAAGGATTTCGCTGTACGGGGGTGGCTCTATGCAATGAGCAGGGGCAACCGTGTAATATATTTGAGCACGGCCAATGGGCTTATTTTTACACCGAATTTGAGACCACCACAGCGATAGAAATCCCCCTGGCCAAAATTACGATCTTAAACGCACGGAATATTATTGTTCACGGCAAGAGTACGCCGCACCATTATTGGCCTAAAGTTCCTCCACCCGTACCCCAAGGAGGGCGTGTTCGATTTAAACACGCCATCAAGCTTGATTTAGACAGCGGTCACTATACGGCAACCATTGCCTTCACCACGACAACTCCAGCAGCATATGCCAACGCCAATCAGCAGTCGCGTCGAGACATTGATACAAACATGGTTGGGCTTTGCCATGTTGAACGGGCTATAGCATTCACCATTATTCCACGCCAGGGTGAAGGTTTGTCGCTGCCGCATCACGGCATATGTAACCTACCCGGCGAATTCGAGGTATCGGTAATGCCAGCTTGCGGCAATTAGCCCAGAAGTTAACAGATAGGTATACTTTAAACATATCAACCCGACCTCTCTTCGATACATAACTAATCAATATAGCGGCAGCATATGGTTACGAAACAGTATGAGCTGGAAAAGGAATTAGCGCAACGTTTACGAAACGCCAACCACCAGGCGCGACGCCATTTATATCGTCAAGTTTATCAAGAATATGCCCAGCGCCTCGATCCCCAACAAAGAATTGCTCAACAACCAACACCCCATGCCATAACCCTACAAGCACAACTGCTTGGCCCATTTCTCAATCAAGACACGATTTTTTTGGAAGTAGGATCAGGTAATAACGCTCTAGCCCTGCATCTGGCCGAACAAGTGCATCAGGTTATCGCTATAGAGGCCTTTGTAGAGAATAAACACAAACTTAAATTACCGGCCAATTTGCAATTAATAGAAGCCGACACACCACCGTTTGCTCTACCGCCAGCCAGTATCGATGTCGCTTACAGTTGTCACGTTATCGAACATCTCCACCCGGAAGATGCTTTTGACCACGCCATCGAAATGTATCGTTTATTAGTATCCGGCGGGCATTACATTTGTGTGACACCTAACCGGATGTATGGACCGCACGACATTTCTAAGCACTTTGACACCATAGCCAGCGGCTTGCACCTTAAAGAGTATGGATACAGAGAATTAGCAGCGCTACTGCGATCAGCCGGATTTAAACGGATAAAAAAATTATACGGTATCGGCCAGCCACCCACATATCGGCCTATCTTACCATATCAACTGGCCGAATTCGTGCTCAACGCTCTACCCCCCAATAGGCGCAGCCAGATATTGAATGAGCTGAGCCGATGGCGACAAGCGAACGCGCCGTTCCGCCCGTTAGAGCAAGTGGCCGTCATTGCCAACAAGCCCAGATGACAGGAATATTTCAAAAATACGTTCCACTACAAAACTTTAGGTGAAGAATGTCGTTCTCAAAAATTTCGTTGTAAAGTCAATTCCGCTCCGCTTCAAGGGTGAAGACGTGTGAAATATCCATTTCTACTCAGTCTCATAGTAATCAGTGCGATTGTTAGTATTCTTCGCTTCGATTCGTTTCAGGTTGGCACATTCTATGATGATGCCCATTACATTGTTTTAGCCGAAAGTTTAGCCACCGGCCAGGGGTACCACCTCATCAATTATCCCGACAGCCAGCCTGAAACCAACTTCCCCCCCGGCTGGCCCATACTGCTGGCCCCATTGACCGTGCTTTTTCCCGGCAATTACACCATCTTGAAAGGACTGACTCTTGCTTTCTGGCTAGCCTCTATTCCTCTAATTTATCGGCTCCTGGCGTTACGGATTAAGCCCCCCTATTTGCAGCTATTGATGGTGATCATCGCTTTAAATCACGGCTTGATCACCTATTCCGTCAGGCTGATGTCAGAAACAGCCTTTCTGTTTTTTTCACTACTAACCCTTAATTTATTTGAGACCTGGTTACGACGGCACCAAGAGCAAACCGCCTATGGATTACTGGTTTTGGTAACACTCCTGGCGCTATTTACCCAACTTATCCGAACGGTTGGTATCGCCCTGCTGTTAGCCATTCTGGTCTATCTTCTCATCAAACGCTATTTTCGCCCGCTAGCAGTTGTCACTGTCGTTATCGTTTTGGGACTGCTGCCTCAACTGTGGCTAAATGCACAACACAATGGAGGAATAATTTCCAGTGGATATCAACAACAGGTTTTTGGTACACAGTCACCCACCGAAAAAATCGCACAACTCTGGAGTAATATCAAAAAATACACCTGGCAAAACAAAATCGTCACAAACTTATTGATTCCAATATTTGGTCAAAATTTTCTCGTGACCACTTTAACAAACTTGAATAGTATTTCATTAGCCCGTAGACTTATTAACATTGGCGTGCTCACTTTCATACTTTTAGGCATCATTCTGACCTGGCCAAAATTCAGAATAAGCGATATTTATGTGGGTTTTTATCTGCTAGGCATCTTGAGCTTTTGGAATCCCCTTGTTGCCACCGCGCAAGCCCGTTTTTTGGTGCCGATAATTCCATTCCTGTACGCTTATTTACTGAACGGATTGCTTTGGCTTATCCGGCGGATTATTCCCGCACGTGTCCATCACCGCTACAGCCTGCCTATGGCCATCATATTGTCGATGCTCATGGTTTTTCTACAGCTAAACCACAACGTGAAAGATTGGCAATCTCCGATCCGCAATAATATTAACGATTTATCGATTGGCACCACCTGGATCAACGACAACGCTCCCCCCGATGCCGTGGTCATGAGTCGAATGCCTGTGTTAGATTATCTGTATGCCCGGCGTCAAACCGTTGATTATCCTGGTGAAAATGAAATTCTCGATTCTTACCTGAGTCGGCATAAAATTGACTATATTCTCATCTCGCCTTATATCCAGATGCCGAAAAGCAATCAGCTAGATAATTTTACAAAAAATAAGCTACTGCCGGCGGTTCAATCGCGCGACGATAAATTTCAGCTCGTTTATGAGAGTCCAGCCCAGGGTGTTTGGGTTTATGAAGTTGAAGTAGCGAATTGAAAACACTATCACAAAATCGGTTAGTCCTAATCGGGCAAATACTCCTGATCATGGGCGCGTCTTATTACCTTCTTGTCTACTTTGTTCTTGCGCTGACAAGACTTTCATACCCTTTTGAACTTGAGTGGATGGAAGGCGGCTCCGTGATTCAAGTTCAACGCATCTTAGATGGGCAATCGCTGTATGTTCGTCCATCGTTAGATTTTGTGCCCTTCATCTATACCCCTCTCTATTTTTATATCAGCTCGCTGTTTGCTCAAATAACCGAAAACGGTTTCTTACCTCTTCGTTTGGTATCGTTGCTCTCCTCTCTTGGTTGCCTGGTTCTTATATACATGATCGTTTATAGAAGAACAGCTTCATGCTATGCCTCTTTTATGGCATCGTGCCTGTTCGCTGCCACATTTCGTATCTCCGGAGCCTGGTTCGATATCGCTCGGGTCGACTCGCTTTTTCTTTTTCTGCTCCTTGCCGGCATCTATACCTTTGATGCGCCAGGTAGATTTACCCGCTCCTTCGCCGCAGCAATACTTCTGTTTTTGTCTTTCTTTACCAAACAGACGGCGCTGACAACAGCTACCTGTCTTCTGGTAGCAGCCCTATGTACACGCAGGCAGACCGAGCGTTACTTATTTCCACTCAGCTTCGGTTTCCTGATGCTAGCTTCATTTCTCATCATGAACACCTCGACTGCCGGCTGGTATCAATACTACGTCTTCGATCTACCTGTCCAGCATAACGTTGCTACCGCTATGTTGGTTAAATTCTGGACGCACGATATTGCTCAACCGTTACCGATTGCTGTTTGTATCAGCCTTGTTCCGTTTTTTAGTCTTGCTACTACAAAATCAAAGGCTAACAGCATCATTCGGGATATGTTTATCCTGGGTGGTCTTTTGCTGACCTCTTACTTTTCTCGACTCCACGCCGGAGCGTACGTTAACGTTCTTATGCCTGCCTATGCAGGTCTATCAATTTATTTTGGAATAGGTTTACATCGGTTGCTAAAAATCACAGGCCAACTAAGCTCCATAAAGATAATAGTAATTTTGGTTGTTGCTTTTCAATTTTATGCTTTGTTCTATCCGCCGGGACAACAGATCCCTTCAGCAAGAGACAAGCAGCAGGGCCAAAAATTGGAAGCACTTATTTTGAGTTTTGAAGGCGAAGTGTATTTAGCGGATCATCCCTGGTACCTGGGCACTCTAAACAAACCGACCCAAGCCCAATATATGGCCATAATAGATATCTTTCGAGCCTCTGAATCGGAGCAGTGGCAAGAAACTTTAGTACAAGAGCTAACGACCGCCGTTGTAGAGCGTCGATATGAAGCCTTTATCATCGATTCTAAAGAATTTGTAATGCAAGTACCTAATTTCGAGAACTATTATGAACTTGTAGAGTCAAATCTCAGCAGAAACGCATTTCATCCAGTAACCGGTGTTAATCGCCGACCCACCTATCTGTATGTGAGAAGAACTGTTCAATCAGATAGTGCGACAGACACAGATAAGCAGAACCGTTGAGCTTTTGTGATTGACAAGGTAATGATGCGGCTACTAAAAGACAACAAGGCAGCTATGTTACTGGCTCTGTTAGGGGGCATAGATCTCCTTTGGCAGGCTCCAATACGCTATATCTTAGATGGGGGACTATTGACGGACTTCCGCAGCTTTTACTTTGCCGGAAGGGCTATTTTTGGCGAGGGTAATATCTATGATCACAACTATCTCATTGAATATGCAAAGGGTTCAGGTTATACAGGCTATGTCTTTTCTTATGTATACCCGCCTTCGTTAGCCTTCTATTCGGCCCCGCTATGGCATCGACTAAACGGAAGAGAAGCAGCCTTACTATGGATGTTGTTATCAATAGTTTTGGGAGTCTTTATATTGGTCGCGGTCACGCATCTTATCTCTACCCTGTCCAATCAGGAGTCAAAAGGTAAAAACAGTCTTTTGCCCTGGCTGTCGCTCTTTCTACTTGTGATCCTCCCATTTGGAAACAACCTAAGGTTGGGACAAGTAAATAGTGTTGTTCTTGCTTTTATCAGCGCGTCTTTAGTGCTAAGCTTGCACTATAAACGTGATCTTCTGGCCGGCTTCTTGCTTGCTCCAGCAATACTCATAAAGATGACTCCCCTCGGTCTGTTGCTTTATTTTATCTTAAACAAGCATTATAAAACGCTCTACGGGTGTATTGTGGGAATTATTGTATTGAGTATACCTACATTTGTAACCAGTCAGGGGCTTAAAAGTTGGGAGTTCTTTCTGGATTTTGCAAATATGATGGATTATGGACAGACAATGCCCGGCCTCCCTGATGTTGCAAGTGTACCAAACTTTTCGGTGGCCGGCTGGATGGCAAGGCTCTCTATGAGTCAGCCCGCAATTAGCTTAATGACCAAAATAGGGCTGTCAATTTTGGGGTTAGGGCTTATTTGGCAACACTGGAGGCTTCGGCAACGCGACGATGGAAAACTTCTACTTTTGCCTTATTTAGTTTTGATGATTATCGCTTCGCCCTTCACTTATTTACATCACGTTATCTATATCTATCCCGGACTGCTTCTCACCATCTGGACTGTTTGGGATCGTTCCTGTCGCTTACGGGTTCCGCTGTTGATTGGCTTGATCAGCCTTACCATTATTGCCGGTATCGATCTACCCTCTCTATACAATGATCTTGGTTTGAACATAACCCTCTTAAGATCTATAAACCTCTACGCCCTACTGTGTCTATTTGGTATTGGTTTGATGGTTCCGGAGTTATGTACAATGATAGAGGAGTAAGGTCGGAGCAGAAATATTACCACCGACATTGGCATCTCGACCGACATTATAATAGAATTATTATACCCATTCATCTCTCTGTCACTGTAAATATCCCGTTTCCCACCTTTTTATGCAACTAAATTGAGAAGATCATGGCTGATCTCAACCAACGCTTATCCCAAATATCGCCGACCAAACTGGCTTTGCTGGCCCAAGAAATGCGCACTAAGGCCAAATTGGTGGCTATAGAACCTATTGCTGTTATCGGCCTGGGCTGCCGCTTTCCCGGTAATTGTGCCACACCGGCCGCCTTTTGGAATTTACTGAAACAAGGCCAGGATGCTATCACCGAAATCCCGGCGGATCGGTGGGACGTCGACGCCTATTATCATGCCGATCCGAAAGCACCGGGCAAGAGTGTGTCTCGCTATGGCGGATTTATACAACATCCCGCCGATTTTGATGCCCGCTTTTTCAACATCCCGCCGAAAGAAGCCATCAGCCTCGATCCCCAACAGCGGCTGCTTTTGGAAGTAAGCTGGGAAGCGTTGGAAAACGCCGGATGTGTTCCCGCCGAACTGTTAGGTAGCCAGACCGGCGTATTTGTCGGCATCAGCACCAACGATTACTTTCAACGGTTGGTTGCCCGCCACCATGCCGATATTGACGCCTATCTTGGCACGGGATACGCCCATAGTGTGGCGGCAGGTCGATTGTCTTATCTTTTGGGATTTCACGGCCCCAGTCTGGCGGTTGATACCTCTTGCTCCTCATCACTCGTGGCGGTGCATCTGGCCTGCCAGAGCCTACGTAATGGCGAAAGCGATCTGGCTTTGGCCGGGGGAGTCAATGTTATTCTCACGCCTGAGAACAGCATCGCTCTCTCCAAAGCGCAGATGCTAGCCCCCGATGGTCGCTGCAAAACCTTTGATGCCGCCGCCAATGGTTACGTCCGGGCCGAGGGCTGCGGCATGGTTGTGCTGAAGCGTTTATCCGATGCTATGGTTGACGGCGATACGATTTTGGCGCTTATTCGGGGCACGGCGGTTAATCAAGATGGCCAAAGCAGCGGTCTCACCGCTCCCAACGGCCAGGCCCAGCAAGCTGTTATCCGGCAGGCATTAAGCCGTGGTGGGAGCGCTCCCAAACAAATAAGCTATGTCGAAGCGCACGGTACCGGCACATTACTGGGCGATCCCATCGAGTTAGGTGCCTTAGGCGCAGTCCTTACGCCAGATCGTTCCCAGACTGAGCCGCTCTTTGTTGGCTCGGTAAAAACTAACATTGGCCATTTAGAAGCTGCGGCAGGGATAGCCGGGCTTGTTAAAGTAATCTTGGCTTTGCAGCATCAACAGATCCCACCCCATCTCCACCTAAAACAGCCTAATCCGCATATTGCCTGGGATGATTACGCTATAAAAATCCCAACGGAGTTGATACCCTGGCCGGCAACAGAATCGAGACGGCTGGCCGGCGTAAGTTCGTTTGGGTTCAGTGGAACCAACGCGCATATCATCGTTGAAGAGACGCCGCAAGATTTACAACGTATAAGCGCATCGACAGGGACAGAAGTTGAAACCCAAGATCAAAATACAACGTGGCATCTACTGACCTTGTCGGCTAAAACAGAGAGCGCATTGTTGGCAACGGCTGACCGTTACCGACAACATTTGACAGACAATCCCAATATCAATGTGTCGGATATGTGTTATACGACCCAGACCGGCCGTTCGCATTTTGAACATCGTTTAGGATTGGTTGTTGAGTCCGCCCAAGATATGCAAGATAAATTAAGCGCGACTATCGTCGGAGAAGAAACAAAGGGACTGATTAAGGGGCACACATCAGAATACCATCACGCAGGGGTTGGATTTGTCTTTGCGGGTCAGGCCGCGCCGAATATCAATATGGGACGTCAGCTATACCAAACTCAGCCCACCTTCCGCTCCGCATTCGATCAGTGCGTCGAGATTGTCTCGACCCGTGAACAGAGCGCTCCGTTGGAGCAACTATTCAGTGGTGATCAATCCGTTTCCCCACTGCCCCATCATCCTCTAGTGCTCTTTGCCTTGGAATTTGCGCTGTCCCAATTATGGCAATCATGGGGTGTGGAACCGGCACTGGTCATAGGCTACGACGTGGGTGAATATGTTGCGGCTTGTGTAGCCGGTATCTTTCCACTCGAAGCCGGGTTGCGATTGGTTGCCGAACGCAGCCGTTTGATGCAAACACAGCGCATCTCTGATGATGCCCCCTCACCATGGGAAGGCACAACGCCGATAGATTTTGCCAAAATTGTACAGGAAGTCACCTACGACACACCGACAATACCGTTTATCTCAGCGGTCACCGGGCAGATAATCAGCCCGGAAGTGATAGCAGGGCCAACATATTGGCTTTCTCCGCGTCTGCGTGAGCAACCACAACTTTTACAAGGCGTAGCTACTGCCGTCGAGCAAGGGGTTACCACATTTTTGGGAATTGGGCCGGGACCAATTTTATCCAACTTGGAGCAGCATTATTTACAAACGAAAAAACTGACAAGCTCAGGCACGAATGATGCGTCTCCCCACCTGCCGCCAAAAGTTAATTGGCTTTCCGGTCTCTATGAAGGACAAAACGAAGATCAACAGCTAATGCAAACGTTGGCTGAATTATACGTTCTAGGGGCAAAAATTGATTGGAGCAGGATAGCTCAGAGCAATGGTCAAGCGTATCGAAAAGTTAATTTGCCCACTTATCCTTTCCAACGCCAACGATACTGGATCGATACTGACTGTAAGACAGAATCTATCTCCGAAAATCGGCAAGTGAAGGTAGAAAAAAATACGCAGTGGGCAACAGACTCAGACGTACTGCGTCAATTCAAAAACAAGCCGGCCAATGAACGCTACGATTTTTTAGAGGCATATTTGCTGACCTTGATAACCGACCTCCTTGGTGGTGACATCACCCCACAAACTCCGTTTGACACCTTGCGCGTGGACTCGCTGATGTTGGTTGAGATAACAACGCAACTTGCCATCGATTTAAATCTTGAGGTCTCGGCTAAAACCATTATTGAGAGCGGCAGCGTTGCCGCCTTGACAAAACGATTGATGAAGTCGTTATGAGCGAAAGTCAATTTACTCCGTTTCAAACTACAGATTTGATCGACCATAAGGTTTTGGTGCTGGCCCCACACCCTGATGACGAGTCTTTCGCCTGCGGCGGCGCTTTAATTCTACACGTGCAAGCAGCCGATCCAATCAAAATTGTTTTTCTAACAGACGGTGCCCAAGCCGATACTAAAAATGAATATGATACAGATGCTTATATTTATCTACGCGAACAAGAAGCCACGAACGCCTGCCATCTACTGGGCGTCGTGGATTTTGAATTTTGGCGCATTCCCGATAGAACATTGTCAGCCAATGAATATACAATTTCTCGCTTGGCTCAGCTTATAGACGCCTATCAACCGACTCTCGTTTATGCGCCCTCTCCTTTCGAATTTCACCCGGATCACCGGGCGACGGCAAGCTTATTGTGGCAGGTTGTTCAAACAACGCACATCAAAACCCAGTTAGCTTTCTACGAGCTAAACCGGCCCATCACTATTAACACGCTCATCAACATTTCTGCTGTTGTCAAGCAAAAAGAACAAGCCTGTAACGTGTATGAAAGCCAGTTAAAATACTACCCCTATACCGAAAGCACTCTGGGGTTAAATCGCTACCGTGCTCTAACCGTGGCCGATACCTGCACCTATGCCGAAGGCTTTTTCCTCCTAGACAGCGAGGATATCTTTACCAAGCCGATTGAAACTTTTGGCCTTAACCAAATTAGGCCCATCGACAGCAGCCCAGAAAAATCGCGGCCCCTGGTCTCAGTCATTATTCGCACCAAAAATAGAAATATGTTATTGAGACAGGCGCTTTCCAGTGTTCTAACGCAAACCTATCCTCATCTGGAAATCATTGTGGTTAATGACGGCGGGGAAGACAGCACCTCTATCATGGAAGAATTTCGACCGCATTTGGCGATTCAATACATCGCTCACGACCAACCACGCGGGCGAGCCGCAGCAGCAAATACAGGCCTGCGAGCGGCCAAGGGCAAGTACATCAACTTTTTAGATGATGACGATCTTTTTTATGCCGATCATATCGAAAAGCTAGCGGGCTTTCTGGAGTCCACCGGCGAATCGTTTGCCTATAGCGATTGCGAAAGGGGGGATTATCAATGGCAGGGTCAGAAATTTTTGCTTCACGGGCAAAGACAACTGTTCAATGGTGTTGATTTTGATCGGGATCGACTTTACTTTAACAACTATATTCCCTTGATGACTGCGATGTTTACCCACCAATTGTGGAAAAAAGTTGGTCCGCTGGATGAGGCGCTGGATTGCTTAGAGGATTGGGATTTGTGGCTCAGAATGGCCCAGCACACAACCTTTCACCATATCCCCGGCGTTACGGCCGAATATAGAAACCTTGTTGATCACAATTACGATAATCGCACCTGGACGCTGAAAATCTATGATAAATATCGCGATTATTGGAGTTCGGAGATTTTAGCCAAGCAGACTTGGCCACGTATTGAAGCCCTCCAAAATGAAAATAACGCCTTGAAAGAGTCGCTTCGTCGCGCTCAAGAGAAATTGGAACAAACGCAACAGGAACATGACGAAAAGCTGAAATATCTTGAGCAATTGCAGACAGAAAACAGTGGATTGAAAGACGCCCTCCATCAGGCCCAAGAGAATTTAGAGCAAATAGAGCAAGGTCGCGAAACACAAACACAAAATTTGGAGACAGAGATTGCCCACCTGCGATCCGAATTAACCCAAACACAACAGCTACTGGATTTCATCCAAAACTCTTTCTCTTGGCGATTAACCCGACTCGTACCACAAAATATCAGGAGTACGCTGCGACAAACGATGCTCCGTTTTAGCAAGAAATAACACTTGTTGAACAGGACTTGCACTTTAAAGTATTACGGCAAGAAACCAGGGTTTTTAGCGTTAAAAAGAAACGTTTTTTGCCCTAAAAGGTTATTAATTAGTCATCAAAACCCTGGTTTCTAAAAAGTGCGCCATAGTGAGGATTGCTTATGCGAGAGATTTCATCCCATATGCAGCTAAAAATTATACGTTCCGTAGCAGCGATGCTTTTTTTGGCTATTTCCGGGCTTTTGTTATCTTGTATTTCCATAGCGCATCTGGAATCTGAGGCGAACCAAAGCAGGGACTCTTCTGTTCAAGATTTTGAGTATATCTCGCCTCTGCCCGGTGCTCGTTTGGTTTCAACAGGTACGACGATTGCCATTCGGCAGGGTGAGGCCATTCAGGCTGACTCCGTATCACAAAACCTTTTTACGGTCATCGGCAGCAGCAGCGGAGCACATCAAGGCGAAACGCTCTTAGCGGATGATCAAAAGACGGTTATCTTTAAACCGGCAAAGCCGTTTGCTAACGAAGAAAACGTATCTGTTTCGGTAAGCGAGGGTTTGATGACTGACGCCGGTGAAGTCTTAACCGGAACCGTCTTTCGTTTTGTAACAGCGCCTCAAAAACCACTCTATCCTGAGCCACAACCCCCTAATCAAGATAATGAAGTCAAAGCCCCTGCTCCTCACAATTTGGGGTATGTTACCTTACCGGAAGATATACCGGCAATCACCGTTACGCTCGCTGCTATAGACAAGGTTGCAACAGGCTATATTTTTTTGAGTAATATTAACAGGAGATCTTCGGTGACAACAACACCTTATTTGTTGATTGTCGATAATCGGGGTGAACCTG
>JAGRBY010000340.1 GCA_020433835.1 Anaerolineae bacterium
TCAGTCCGATGCTTTAGCATCGGGCTAGGGCGGGGCGGAAGTCACCTCCTTGAAATCCATCAAGAGCCAAAACCTATTGGTCATTGGTAATTTAAGACATAATTACCGTTACCCGCCGAAAATACTATGTCTGCATCTACTACTATAAAAATTGATCTACACATGCACACCTGCGTTTCGAAAGACGGGGCGCTGCATCCGGCCGATGTTGTCAAAATCGCCAAGCAGCGGGGGCTGGATCGCATCTGCATTACCGACCACAACAGCATCGACGGGGCGCTGGCAGCGCAGGCCATCGACCCCGATTTTGTGATTGTGGGTGAAGAAATTTTAACGGAGCATGGCGAAATCTTGGCCTTTTTTGTTAAAGAGCGCGTGCCGCCTCGCCTGTCGCATCAAGAAACACTGGATCGACTCGAAGCGCAGGGCGCGGTTATCAGTGTGTCACATCCCTTTGATCGGCACCGCAACCAGGCCTGGACAGAGGAAATGCTAGAGGCTGTTTTGCCGCGATTGGATGCAATCGAAGGCTTTAATGCCCGCTCCATTCATAGTGTTGATAATGAAAAAGCGAAAGCCTTTGCTTTGGCGCACAATCTACCCATAACCGCCGGCAGCGATGCCCACACCGGCATGGAAATTGGAGCGGCCTACCTGGAAATTCCGGCGTTTACCACGGCCCAAGAATTTCGAGAGAACTTGACTCGATCAACGGTGCACGGCCATTTAAGCCCGGGCTGGGTTCACCTTTTTTCAGTCCTTAATAAATTGCGCGGGCAAGTGGGCTTGAAGCCAACCTTGAATTGAGGCTGTTATGATCGATCCAACGGATATTCGCCTTGAGGATAGGGTTCGTATGCGTAAACCTCACGCTTGCGGCGGCACCGACTGGCGCGTGGTGCGCCTGGGAACCGATATCGGCATTGTCTGTTTAACTTGCCAGCATCGTGTTTTAATTCCGCGCGGCAAGTTTGCCAAACGGGTTAAAGCGTTTCTGGCGCGCGGTCCCGAAGTGCCGCCGCTGCCGTCAATCTCTTGAGGAGATTTGTATGCTTAAAGGCGTTCTTGGCTGACACGCCGTGGTTATGGTAAAATGGTCTGCGCGTCTTTACATTATTGCAACTTATCTTTAATAATCAGGTTAATAAATGAAGACAACAGATAGCAGGTCTTCATGGATCGCTTTTGGACTGTTTTACGCCATCCTGCTGCTTATTGTATCTGTACTTGATACCGTAAATGCTATTTTCACGCCCCGGCTTTTTTTGAGTCAGCTTGGACTTATTACCTTTGGAGTGGGCGTGTTTGCGGTTACAGCGTTAATTATGCCGAACCTATCGGCCACGCGAAGCATCTTATTAGCCTTTACGGTTGGTATTTTAACGATTATTCCGGCGGTTTTGATGGGGCTGGGGCCTATTCCGGGGTTGTGGCCGCAGTATTTTTACATTGCGCTGGGTATGGCCACCGGCAGTATGCTAACGTTTTTTTCACTGTGGTACGCCGGCCGCATTACCAGGCAAAATCCATCGGATTTGGAGAAAAAGAAAGTTGATTGAAACTTCAACGCCAACGATTAAATGTAGTGTGGGCATTACCGCCCACAACGAAGAAGCCAATATCAGCGAAATTATCGAAGCAATGATTAGCCAGCGGCTTCATCAGGTTCAGATTACCGAGATCATTATTGTGGCCTCCGGCTGCACCGACCGCACGGTTGACATCATCGAGTCGTACATGCCGCACGAACCGCGCCTTCAGCTTTTTATTCAGGAAAAGCGTGAAGGGAAAACCAGCGCTATTAACGTGTTCTTGGGCCATGCCCAGGAATCTATCTGCGTGCTCGAAAGCGGCGATACCATTCCGCACGAAGATGCCATCGAAAATATGGTGCGCATGTTTATCGATCCGGCGGTGGGTATGACCGGAGCACACAAAGTTCCGGTTAACACGCCGGAGCACATCATCGGTTTGCTGTCGCACCTACGCTTGAAGATGGAGCACCAACTGTGCCTGGAAATTCCCCGCCTGGGCGAGTTGATTGCTTTCCGCAAGCTGTTTGATGCCATTCCGCCCGATGTGGCCATGGATGAAGCCTTTGTTGAGGCGCTCGTTATCAAGCGCGGCTTGCAGGTGCGCTATGCGCCCGATGCGGTGGTTTTCAATATGGGGCCGGAAACTATCGGCGATTTTGTGAAGCAGCGGCGGCGAAATCACGCCGGTCACCTGCATCTTAAGGCCAAATACGGCTACGAGGTTTCCAGTATGGGCTCGCCGCGATTGGTGAAGCTGGCTCTGGAAGAGATTTGGGGAGCCGTGCAGTTGGTCTGGATACTAGGTGTGTTAGCCTGTGTGGAAGGCTACTCGCGGATGTTGGGCTGGTGGGATTATAAAGTGCATAAGAAAACCCACGTGGTGTGGGATATCGCCTGGACCACAAAAGAGGTTAAACGCCCGATCAATGTTCAGGGTATCAACATCACCTCGCCGCACCTGCCTTCTAAACGCGAGTGAGGGCTGAATAAGCCGCGAACCAACTTTATAGAACTTAACGAAGCGCAGAGCATCCTATCTCTGCGCTTTTTTGCGGCTTCATGGCTTTTGCCGCATAATAAGTTGGTCAAGTTTCGTTTGAGAGGACAGTGATTTTGAAAGACAAGCTCATTACAGCGGTAAAAGCGGCCATTAGCTTAGGGTTGATGGCCTATCTTTTTTACCGCTTTTTATCCGACCCCCAAGACCGGGCCATTTTATTTGAAACACTAACCACCGCCAACTATGGCTACCTGCTTTTAGCGCTGATTTTGTATGTTGTGGCCGTTATTACCAATGCGCTGAAATGGTACATCCTGCTGCGCGCCCAGGGCATTCCCGTACCGCTTAAAGCGGTTACCAACTATACCTTTGTCGGTTTCTTCTTTAACAACTTTCTCCCGGCCAACGTCGGGGGCGATGTTATGCGCGGTTTTGGGCTGGCCCGTTACACCGAGCGCAGTGCCGAGGCCGCCGTCTCCGTTATCGTTGATCGGATTATCGGGCTGGCTGCCTTTATGTTTACCGCCGTGGTGGCCGCTTTAATTGCAGTCAACGTTATCCCCCAACAGAGCGAGGCCGGCGACAACGCCATCATTCAAAACCTGATTCAGGTTGAGATTATTTCGGTCATCGGCATGGTGGTCATTGTGGGTGGTTTCGCGGTTCTGCTCAGCCATCGGCTGCGAAAGTTGGTCGGCAAGATTTTCGAGATGGGTTTCCTGGCCCCGCTGCAGCCCTTATACCAACGCATCTCCGATGCCTTCGAGGCCTATCGCTATCAATACGGTGCGCTCTTTTGGGCGTTTTGCGTGGGGGTTGGCACCGTACTGCTAACCGGCATTGTCGATGTGGCCATTGTGGCCGGTTTGCACGGTTCCATCTCGCCGATCTACATCTTTCTCTTCAACCCGATCATCGCCGTCACGCTCATCGCGCCGATTAGCATTGGTGGGTTAGGCGCGATGTCGGCCCTGTACGTCTATTTTTACGGTTTGGTGGGGGTGCCGCAAACGCTGGCCTTTGCCCTGTCGCTCATCAAACAGGCCATCACCTATCTGGGCAGTTTGCCGGGTGGGGTTTTGTGGCTAAGAAATCGCGACCGCAACGTCAAACAAGAGCGCGATGTAGTGGTTGCTAGCCGGTAGGGGCTGTTAAGCGCAGCTTCGTTCCCTTTTTCAAATCTCCTTGTAACTATTCAGCCGTAAGATGACTTGGTGTAAATTAGGCTGAGGCTAAGGCGAAGGCTAAGCAGACACCTTCAGGTTAAGCTGGCGCGTTCTCAAGAAATCGGCGCGTTTTCTTAGCCTCAGCCTTTGCCTTAGCCTTCTGCTATGATGCATAGTGGCTAAATAACATCCCCTTTTTTATTTCAGCCGTGAAACATTTTTACTTCAGCCTGGGATCATTTTTATTCAAGGCGAGAAACATTTTTATTCTCGTCTTAATCAGGTCGGGTCCCGCCGGTCAATCGGGCAGGTTGCCCCGGTCGATCTTGAGTTACACGGGCGGGAGGTAACCCCTCCCGCCGGTCAATGTGCCACTTTAACCGGGCAACCTTTCGTTTCACCGGGGCAATGTACCACCTTCAGCCGGTGTAAGGCGAGTTTGTCGGGCTGCTCAATAAAAAATTGGGCGTAAATGAGCTTTCATCCGTGCTCGTCTATTCTCGCGCTCCCGGCGGTGATAAAAGCTCCTCGACCGGCTCGCCGTAATGGTTGAGGGCGGCATCGGCTACGCGGGCAAAAATGGGTGAAGCCACATTGCTGCCCTGGCCGCCGTTTTCAACAATAACGGCAATAACCACCGTGCGCGCGTTATTTTCGGCAAAGCCGGCAAACCAGGCGTGGGGGGCCTTGTTACCGGCTACTTCGGCGGTGCCGGTTTTGCCGCCCACGGTTAGCCCCGGCACCGCGGCTTGACTGCCTTTTTCGACCAACGCGATCATCATTTGGCGGGCTTGCCGGGCTGTTTGCGTCGACATGATATTGCTGTGCCAAATGGCCTGGGGTTCTCTGCGTAAAATATTGCCCGATGGGTGGCGAACGCTTTGCAACAGATGGGGTTCGGGTATATCGCCCTCGTTGACAACGGCACTAAACATCAGAGCGACACTGAGCGGCGAAGCCAGCAGTTCGCCCTGGCCGATGGCCGTTACGGCGCGTAGTAAATTGTTGCGCTCCAGCGAGTCCAGGTTGTTGGCCAGGCGGGCGGCGCTGGTTTCTATCTCCAGCGGGGGGGCCTCGCCCGTGCCAAAACCGAGCCGCCGGCCGTAGTCGATGAGCGTTTTGGCCCCCAACTCATCGCCCAACTGCGCAAAAACGGCATTGGCCGAGGTGACGTAAGCCCGCTCTAAATTGAGCACCGCTTCGGGATGGTTGCGGTCGATGATGTTGCCGCCATCGACCCAGTAGGCGTAATACTGGCCCTGGTCATCGTGCAGGGGCGGGCCAACGTCAAACATGGTATCCGGCCGGGCCAGGCCGCTGTCAAGCGCCGCGATGAGCGTGGCCGTTTTCCAGGTGGAGCCGGGCACAAACAGGCCCTGCGCCGCGCGATTGACAAAAGCCGTTTGGCAGTTGGCATCGCTGCCGCAGTTGGCCAGTAGGTTGGTTATGTATTGGATGTTCTGCACCTGGTTGGGGTCAAAGCCCGGGCGGCTGACCATAGCCAGCACCGCGCCGCTTTTGGCATCGAGCGCGACAACGGCTCCGGCCCAGTCGCCCAGAGCCTCGGCAGCGGCGCGTTGGGTGCGGCTGTCGATGGTTAAATAGACGTCGCTGCCGACAATGGGCTGGTAAAGCAGTTGGTCGATTTGGGTATCAACGCGGTTCAGGCCCAGCAGCGTCTCGTTAAAGCTGCGCTCGATGCCGGTGACGCCGGTGCGCAGCCCCGAAACATAGCCGGTAACGTGGGCCAGAGACGGCTCGGCGTAGAAGCGGGCTTTGCTGCCGTCCGCCTCTTCATAATCGTAAACCAGCGGACGGCCGGCCTGGTCGTAGATGGTTCCTCGGCTAATACTCGCTAAAAAAATGCGGCTGCGCTGCACCACCGGCTGGGGCAGGTCATCAAAAGTGGCCGGGCCACTGAGCGGCTCGCCGCCGCCCAACTCCTGGTAATAGGCCGCCGCGCCGGCGGGATCGAGCACGACAGGCTGCAAGGCCTCCCCCCGGAAGAGCTGCCAATAGACAATCCGCAGTGACAGCAGCAGCAGCACGATGACGATGACGTGGCCGATGTGCCAGATACGCCGGGTGAGGGTCATTGGGGCTGCTCCTTGAGCCGCTGCACCAGGGCCAGCGCCAGCCCCATTTCAGTCATGTTGACCATCAAGGCGATGCCGCCCTGACTCAAAAAGGGTACGGTTACGCCGGTTAACGGCAGCGCGTTGAGCGTGCCGCCGACCATAACCGTGACCTGAATAAAGAGGTGGGCGGCAATGCCGACCAGCAGAATGCGCTCAAAAACCTGCTCCGGCGGCAGCAGCATGGCCACCCGCAGCAGGCGCAGCAGCAGAATGGCAAACAGGGCCAGTATGGCCACGGCCACGGCTCCGCCCATTTCTTCCAGAATAGCGGCAAAAATAAAATCAGAGTGCGCCAGGGGCACAAAACCCGGATAGCCAAAACCCAGTCCGGTTCCGCTGACGCCACCGGCGATAGTGGCATAAACCGCCTGTTGAATCTGGTAGCCCGGCCCTTCGGCAATGGTGGTGCCGCTGGGTTGGCCGCCCACAATGAGCGGCGCGTTACTCCACGGATTACTGTAGGCGGCAAAGCGCTGCTGGATAACCTGCGGCGGACTCCAGGTGAAGGCCAGCACCACCGCCATCAGCAGCGACAGGGCCAAGCCGATGCCAAAGATGGTAAAAAAGATGCGTGATTGAAAGCCGGCGTACAGCATGGCCACAAACAAGCCGCCCAAAATCAAAATCGCCCCAAAGTCTGACATCATAATCAGAGCCAGCGTGGCTATCGAAACAAAGAGCACGCCCGGAATCATATACTGGATGGCCGGCAGGCGCAGCCAGCCCAGAAAGGTGCGGGCGCGGCCTTCGGCGGCCTGGCCTTCGCTTTCAATGTACCAGGCCAGGAAAATGATGAGGGCCAGCTTGATGATTTCAGACGTTTGGATGGCCGGCAGCGGGCCGAGCTTCAGCGACAGCCGTGCCCCCGTTTCGTCGGTGACGCCGAAGAAGGCGGTGAGAAACAACAATACCAGGCCGCCCAGGCTGATGAGCAGCGGCCACTCCTGGCGGATGCGCTCGACCAGCCGCGGCCGTAAAATGAGGATGGCCATCAATCCGGCCCCGGGGATAAAGCCGCGCAGCAACTGCTGCCATACGGCGGCCGGCGGGCGCAGTCGCCAGATGATAATCAGGCCGATGGTGACCAACAGGCCCATAATGGGCAGAATGAGTTGTTCTGATTGGGTTTGCCGCCAACAGAGAAGCAGGTGCAGCGCCACCAGGGCCAGCAGCAAAATTGCGGGGGGCAGCAAGGCCGAGGGTAAAGCTGCCAGCGGCTCGGCTCCCTGGCGTAGCTGCGTTGTGGCTGTCACCAGCGTAAAGCCCAGCCCTCCCACCACAGCCACCAGAGCCAGCAGCCGGAGTTCCCAGGTTCGTGAGAAAAAATGGCGAAGCTGCGTCACGGGCTACTCCGTCAACTCAAACGTCATATCGCCCAGCGCGATGGTAGCCCCCAAGGGAACCGGCTCCTCCTGCTGCGGCGTCAGCCGACGCTGGTTTATGAAGGTACCGTTGGTGCTGCCCAGATCGCGCAGCCGCCAGCGCGTCCCATCCCAGCGCAGGCGGGCGTGTTGGGCCGAAACGTACTGATCGGTCAGAACCAGGTCGTTGGCGTTATCGGCCCCCAGGCTGGTCTCTTTTGATAGATTCAGCAGGGTTCCGGGGCGGGCGCGTTTGTCGCTGCCGCTGTTGATGACTTTCAGCCGGCCCTTCAACGGCGACGAGGCCGGCCTCGCATCGACCAGATGGCCCTGCATTTCGCGGCGAACGGCCAGCAGCACCACAAACAGCATGGCGTAAATGAGGCCGATAAAGAGCCATTTGCCTGAAAAAAGGAGCGCGCTCCAGACAATATCCACGGTGCCTCCTTAGCCGTGACAGTCGGTGTGAAAGAATAAGGTGACAACGCCCAGGGTATCGGGGCGGGGATGGTGGGGGTCGACGGCGGCCAGAATAATCACGTCACCGATCTGCAGCCCATGGCCTTCCGGCGAAACGCGCCGGTCATTGACGAAGGTGCCGTTGGAGGAAGGGGTTCCATCGGGCGCACCATCATACAGGCGATAGCGCCCTTCCTG
>JAGRBY010000341.1 GCA_020433835.1 Anaerolineae bacterium
GACAAAGAAATCGGCCAAAAGCTTACGATAAGCCCGCGCACGGTCAACGGGCACCTGAGCCACATTTACGCCAAATTAAATGTCCACTCGCGCACAGAAACAATGCTGTTGGCTTTAGAAAAAGGTTGGGTAACTTTAGAATAAGTTGTTTTACCGCCACATCCTTTAGAGAATAGGTATTTTTACCTGCAAAAGACACGTAAAATCACGCTTGGGACAACGTCTCAAGCGTGTTATAGTTTAAAGAGAGAGAAACTATTTTTTAAGCTTATGGGAGGTCAACTATGTATTGGGTTACGGGTATTTTAGGTTTAATACTGGTACTGATGCCGTTTACTCTGGGCTACACCAATAATCTGGCAGCCCTATGGACAAGTATCATTTTGGGCTTAGTTGTGGTGGCCGTTTCGTTTTATAAAGCCTTTACCAAAGACACGGCCCGCTGGGAATACAGTGTTGCCGCTACTGTAGGGCTTATAGCTGTATTTGCTCCGTTCATTTTTGGATTTAGCACCCTAACAATTGCGATGTGGGCGACTATCATTCTGGGAGCACTTATTGCCCTTACAGCCGGTTATCTGGGCTTTTTTGCGCATCCGCAAACGTAATAAAAGCACGAATGCATGCTTTGTTAACCTTGAACGAAATCGTGCTTTAATATTTCTTAAACCCCTATTTTCAAACCTTCTCAGCCCTCCTCTGAGAAGGTTTTTTATTGCCTCCGCGCCAGCCTGATATTCTTTACTTGAAAATCGTCCCAGACAAACTCATCTTGCTGAGCATCCGGCAAAAGGCGAACGGTGGTGATCGTTAATGCATTATAACCGGGGCGCAGGTGCTCGATCGGCACCGTTCGCTGCACCGACAGCCAGCGTCGCGTAAAATCTTGCTGGGGCAGATCCGGTTCAAGAGATACCCCGTTAACGGCGACCGTTGCTCCGATTTCATTTTGCTGCATCAACTCTAAAGTAAGCTGCCAATCGTCCGAGCCGGGATCGACCACATAAAAGCCGCCGGTCCAGGTTAAACTGGGTTTGCGCCCGCCAAACAGAGGCCACCAGGGTGGTTGTAAATCGGTATCGCCTAAATGGATAACCACATCATCGGCCAGCACCGAAATTACGGTTTGGGGGTAGGCTTGGGTCGATGATGTGTCTGATTTATCGTGATAATAAAGTTCAGCCGCTGCTTGCCACGCCGCCAAGGCCGGTCGTGGTTCGCTCCGTTCATTAAGCAAGCTGTAGCCGCCAAATGGATCATCCTCACCCGGTATGGCTACATTCCAAACCGTTACCAGCTCCACCCAGGGCCAATCCCGGCGAACAAGAGTTAAGGCCTCGGCCAGATAGGCGGCTTGCTGATTGAGCGTTACTTTGATATCGGCTTGCTCCGGCGGCGGGTCGATGGTCCAGCCCAACTCCGTAATCCAGACCGGCTTATGATCATCGTCATTTTCGGCCATAATGTGCCGCAGTTCGGCCAGCCGCCCAAAAGCCGGGTGTTGGCTGTCGCTTTGGGGGGCGTTGGGCGCTTGCCCGAAGCTGTAGGGATGCGCCCCCAAGACATCGAAGTAATCCGCAGCACTGGCCGCATACATTTCCCGCAAAAACTGCCGATCATCCATCGCAGTGGCATCGTTGCTGTTGGTCGGAGCCAGACCGGCTGCAATAACCAGCGCCTCGGGGTCGGCGGCTTTGACAGCCTCATAACCAACGCGCATTAGTTCAACAAAGGCTGGTGGGTCGGGTGGTTGGCCGCCCCACTCGATGGCCAGGTTGGGTTCGTTCCAAATAATATAGGCTTTGATGCGGCCGCGATAGCGCTCGGCAACGTGCTGCACAAAATCTTCGTAATCCTCTAATTTGTCCGGCGGCGCGTTAAGCGACAAATCAACAGCGCTGGCCCAGGCCGGATGCTGGTCGAGCCGAACAATCAGCTCTAAACCATAATATTCCGCCCCGGCCACAATTTGATCGGTTGCCTGCCAGTGAAATTGGTTTTGCGTCGGCTCGATTTCGCGCCAGGCAAAGACCTGCACCAGGCTATCGAAGGCAGCGGCGTCAACGCGCTTGAGAATAGGGTCATCAACCTTAAGTGTATGGGCTGCCAGACGAGGAGAGGCAGGTTTTGCGGTAGAGCAGGTGGTGAGAAAGCAAAGAAGGGTGATATAGAGTACAACCCGGCCCATCCGGCCCAAAAGATGAGGACGCAGATTTTCGCAGATAAACGCAGATAAAAAATAAAAAAACCGCAAAGGCGTGTCATTTCGAGGCGTTTTTGGCCGATAAATCTCTGAAATCGTTCTTGGCAAACAAAGTCGAGATTGAACCGACCCTGGTCTGTCATTTCGAGACATGGGAACAAACCATAAAAAATCTGCGTTTATCTGCGTTTATCTGCGTCCAAAACTGCCATGCAAGCAGGGAGAAGCAATTTTTCACGGCGTTACTCCCCGCCATATACCATTTGCGGCGGCGATAAAGAGATCGCCGTCGGGACTCCAAGCCATCGTTTCGATAACGGTGTCGCTCAAGTCAGTGGGGCCGATGGCCGTCCAGCTTTGGCCTTCGTCAAGCGATTGGTAGATGCCGTGATAAGCAGTACCGGCCAAAAGCGTTTTTGCATCGGTTGGATCGGCTAAAAGGGTGGTGACTGACGTATGCTCAAGCCCCTGGCCCCAATCGCTGGCGATTACGCTATCAGCAGTGCCTTCAACGGTAGCACCGTGATCAAAACTGCGATAAACGCCGCGCGTGGTGCCAATATAAAGCACGGAGCCGTTAGCATGCGGTTGGGCCAGCAGCGCCAGGATCGATTGGCCGGATAAGTCTCGTGCAGTCAGATCCCAGACGCTACTGTCTTCGGCCCGAAATAAACCGTCCTCGGTGCCGACATAAACGAAATCGCCTGCCGGATCGACGGCTAAACTGACGGTTTCCAACACGTCGCCTAACCCATCCCAGCGGGCCTGCCAATTTTGGCCGCTGTCGTAGCTTTCGTACACCCGTTCCCAGGCCGCCAGCTTATAAAGATGGTTGGGTTTAGCCGGATTGACAACCAGCGCCGGAATGCCAAGCTGCGTGCCCTTGATAGGCTGCCACGTAGCCCCGCCGTCGCGGCTGACGAGCATACCATCGCCGGAACTGCCGGCATAGACATTTTGCGGGTCAGACGGGTCGCCGGCCAGCGATTGGATGCCGCCGGACTGAATAACGTCGGTTGCTTTTATCCATTGTTGGATATCGGCCTGCCAGTGGAACAAGCCTGCGCCAGTGCCTAGCAAAACGCCATTTTCAACACCCAACAAAGCGCGGGCCTCGATAGAACCAACGGACGGAGCCATATCGACCCAGCTTTGGCCTTGATCGTCGCTAACGTAGAGACCGTTCCAGGCTGCGGCCCACATGCGACTCGAACCGTCCGTTTGGGGGGAAAAGGCCAAATCCAACACACCGCCGGACGGCAAACCGGCTCCACCCCTGATCCAGGTAGCGCCGCCGTCGAGGCTGCCGTAAAATAAGCCCTGGCTGGTGCCAACGCGCACCGTTCCGTCATCGAGCCACAATAAGGCGGTTGCTTCATTAGAATCGAGCGGCAGGCTGGTCACCGGCTGCCACGATTGTCCGCCATCGTCGGTTCGAATGACCCGGCTGCGCAAACTAACCAGCGCCATGCGGGGATCAGCCGGATTGAGGGCGATATTGCTGCCGTACAGACCATCCCCTTCAGTTTGCCAGCTTTGGCCGCCATCGCGACTGGCAAAAACGCCCTGCCCCGACGTTCCGGCATACACAATCTGCCCATTGTCTGCTACGGCCAGTGAAATCACCGCCGCCGCGGCCAACGGCGCATTTTCCGGCACAATAGAGCGCCAATCGCCTTGATCGGTCTCAGTATAAACGCCGTAACCATCAAGGCCCACGTATAAACGCCCTTGCGCATCAGAAGCCAGAGCAAAAGCGGCAACCGGCGGCAGTTCTGATACCCGCTGCCATATTTCTTGGCCTTCATCGCGCATGAATAGCCCATCCCGTGTCGCCGCCCAAAGTTTGACGCCGGAGCGGCCTTGATCGGGCGGTACGGTGGCGAGAAGATCAAAAATCGGGTTGTCGGCCAGCCCGCTTCCGCCGGATTGCCAACTTTGGCCGCCATCGAGGCTGGTTAACAGCCCATCGGCTGCGTATGACCCCGCCCACAGCTGCTGCGGGTCAAGCGGGTTAATCGCCACCGCCAACACAATCGCCGAGTGGCGCGGCAGGCCATTTTCGACGCGCGTCCAGTGCCATTGCGGCGGCGTCGCCGGTGTGGCCGTTTGGCAGGCGGTCAAGGCTAAAAAAATCAGACTTAGCAGCCCATTTATAAGGAATGGAAGAATTGTTTTGGTCATACCAGCAATTATGGAGCGACAAAGCTTGCTTTGTCATGGGTGAGCAGGTCAAAGTAAACTTTGACGCTCCGGATTTTTATAAGAGGTCAAAGGTAATACAGTTCGATGCATAATGCCACGGTATCGTTAAATCTGGGTGAATTTCGCGGTAAGCCGGGTAGTAATTGTAAATAATTAATAATGAATGGGGAATGGTGAATAAAAGACATCTTCACTATTTATGTTTTGCTTTCAGCGGTTATTTTCGTTAACTTTTGGCTTTGAGGCACTAATAAGAAGCCACAATTGAGCGCCAATTATCGGGCATGTGTGTCTCGTTGATAAAAATGCCTTGAAAGTTAGCGCCGGTGAGGTCGGCTTCGCGCAGATCAGCCCTATTGAGCAAAGCGTCGGCTAAATTGCTGTCGCGCAGGTCGGCACCGGCGAAGGATCGTCCGCGCAGATCGACAGCGGCACAAGTAGGCAGACACGATGCCGACTGCACTGTAGCGGTCAATGTCGTGAAGTTGTTTTCAATCCTTACAGCGCCATCGCCCTCACTTCTACAGCCGTGTCTAATAACAAAGCTTTTTCGGCATGCGTTCGACATTTACTCAGCCGAAGCCGACGAATTTGGGCTTTAATGCGGGGAATGGCCGGGACGCTGGTACTCAACTCATCAATGCCCATACCGACCAGTAGTGGCACCGCCTGAGGGTCGCCAGAAACAGCACCACAAACGCTCACCCATTTACCCCGTTCGTGAGCGGCATCGACTACGGTTTTGATAAGCATCAAGACGCCGGGCGATAAACTATCAACATGAGAGGTTAATTTTGGATGGCCGCGGTCCATAGCCAATGTATATTGGGTGAGATCATTGGTGCCGATGGAAAAGAAATCGACCTCGCCGGCAAATTTGGCGGCGGTAATGGCCGCCGCCGGCACTTCGACCATAATGCCCGCCGGAATTGGCTCGACACCGAGTTTGCGGCGCTCTTGATCGAGCATCGCTTTGGCCGCTCGCCATTCGGTTAGCGTAGCTATCATTGGAAACATGACCCGCACTTTGCCAACGGTCGAGGCCCGCAGAATGGCCCGCAGTTGCGTGCGCAAAATTCCGGGACGGCTGAGGCTAACGCGGATGCCGCGTTCGCCCAAAAAGGGATTATTTTCAGCCGGAATGGGCAAATAAGGCGAGGGTTTGTCGGCTCCAATATCCAGCGTTCGGATAATTAAGGGGCGCTCAGCTCCCAACCGCTGCGCCATCTCACGATAGATCTGCTCCTGTTCATCTTCGCTGGGCATGGTTTTATATTCCAAAAACAAAAATTCGGAGCGGAGTAGGCCGATGCCTTCACAGCCCATATGAACGGCCTGATCAATCTCAGCCAAACTGCCGATATTGGCCCCTATACTCAGCCGATGGCCATCGATAGTCACAGCCGGTTCGTTGGCGTGCTGCAAGTTGGTTTCCTGAATGGTGGCGGCTTGCTCTTGCTGACGCTGTACCTGCGCTATGCGCGTCTCGACCGGATTTAAGCGCAACGTCCCTTTGGTGCCGTCAAGAATAGCCATCGTGCCGTTGCTCACGTCCAAGGCTTTAGGATCGATGCCGGTTACAGCCGGAATATCGAGCGAGTGGGCCATAATGGTCAGGTGCGATGAGGCCCCACCCTGCGTTGTGCAAAAACCGATAACGTAGGTCGGGTCGAGATCGGCCACCTCCGACAGTGACAAGTCTTCGGCCACCAGAATGGTTTTGGTTGATAAATTGAGCGGCTCCGGCTCGACGCCGGCCAGATTGCGCAAAACTCGTAAGCCGACATCGCGCAGATCATCGGCTCGGGAGGCAAAGAGATCATTTTCAAGGCGGGCCAGCCGGTCGGCCTGTTTGGTGTAGGCTACTTGCCAGGCGACAGCAGCGCTATCGCCGTGATTAATGGCCCGCACTGTTAAATCGAGCAGTTCGGGATCTTCCAGCAGCGCTTCGTGGGCGGCAAAAATGGCGGCTTTATCGGCATCATCGCCGTGGTGAAGTCGGGCTTGCAGCGCTTCCAACTGCACTTTGGCTTTCTCGATGGCTTCATCAAGCAAGCGCAGCTCTTTTTTGCGCTTTTTGGCTTTGGTGCGTATCTCAATGGGGCGCTGCCGCATTTGAAAAATCTCGCCCACGACAATACCGGGCGAAGCCGGGACACCGACAATAAGATTGGGGTCGGTGGGCTGCTTTTGATGAATGGTCACCGGTTTGGCCTTGGGAATAAAGGCAGGCATGCCGATATCTTCGCCCAGCCCTTGCAGCACCTTCGGGACAATCTTTTGGATGGCTTCCTCGGCATCGGGGCCACGAGCAATCAGCCGAATCGTATCATTGTGCAGGATACACAGGTTCATAATACCGAACACACTCTTGGCGTTGGCCTGCCGCCCTTTATGCTCTACCCGCACATCGGCCTCAAACTTACGGGCCAGATAGGCCAACACCGACGCTGGCCGAGCGTGCAGCCCCAGCAAATTCGGTACGGTTAGCGTTTCGGACGAGACGGTCAGCGTGGCGGCACTGATCAGCGCCTCATCCAGCGTCAAAGTCATAACCGGGTCGCGGCCGGCAACCATATCGCCCTGGCCAAAGTCGAAATTGGCAACCAATTGGCTGTTGGTGATGATCAACGTTGTGACTAAACTGGCAGCAAACGGTTTAATCACATCAACATCAAAGGCAATAAGCGGATCGCCCTGCTGCACCCAGTCGCCTTGTTGAACCTGGGGCGTAAACCCTTTGCCGCGCAGCATGACCGTATCTTGGCCGATGTGCAGCATCAATTCGATGCCATCATCGGTGCGCAGGGTGATATTGTGATAGGTCTCGGCCAAATCGATAATCTCGCCATCAACTGGAGCGACCAGCACGTTATCAATCGGATCGATGGCGATGCCGTCACCGGCCAATTTTTGCGAAAAAGCGGCGTCCGTCAGCTGATCTAACGGAATTAATCGACCGGACAGGGGAGCATACAGGGTTAAAGAGATCATCGGTGGTTCAAGCCTCTCTATAAATGGTTTTTCTCTATGGTGTGCCGTTTGGTGGGGCAAGTAGGGCCTGCACCAGCGGCAAAGCGAGGAATGATGCATGCAGCTTGGGTTGATGAATATGTTCGACAATATACATTATTATTGCTTGCGCCTGTCGACGCAAATTTTCGGCTTCGACGGGGTCGGGTTCAAGCCGGCTGAGCGCGAACAGAATTGACCACAACATCCGCCGCGAGCCGATGGCTTCGGCTTCGATGCGGGCTTCTTGCAGGCGGTTTCGAGCCGCTTCATCCTGACCTAACCCCAGCAAAGCCTGCGCGAGAAGATAAAGTATCTGCGGTATTTCCGAGCGCATTCCAAACTGGCGTAAGTCGGTCAACAGCTCATCTGCCACGGCCAATGCCCGCTTGTAAT
>JAGRBY010000342.1 GCA_020433835.1 Anaerolineae bacterium
GTTGAAGAGGTTGACGGTGAAAAAATAAAGAAGAAACCGACTAAAGAAAAGTAAGCACAGACATAGATTCAAAACCGCCAAGCGAATGCTCGCTTGGCGGTTTTTTTTAGCACAATGTGTGGAAAGCAGCCCGCATAAGCCGGATGCAGCTACATGACTAGTACTCCGACAATGTTTTTTTGTCGGGCAAACTCTCGATATTTTGCGAGGATTTAACCGGCAAATCTTGTTTGTCCGACTACTAGCTGACCCACTCGCCGGCCCGCATCAACGGCTCGGCAGTGCCGTCGGCCAATAGCCCCTCAATATCCATCGCCTCAGAGCCAATCATAAAATCGACATGGGCCAAACTGTCATTACCACCGGCCGCGGCAAAATCTTCGTTAGACATCTGTGGCCCGTTTTCAACACAAAAGCGATAGGCTCGCCCCACAGCCAAATGGTTCGATGCGTTTTCATCAAACAGCGTATTATAAAACAGCACGCCCGATTGGGCGATGGGTGAATTTTGCGGAACCAACGCCACCTCACCTAGCCGGGCTGCGCCCTCATCGGTTTCGATGAGTTTGCGCAGCACTGCTTCGCCCCGCTCGGCTGCAATCTCCACAATTTTGCCGTCGACAAACTGTAGCCGGAAATTTTCAATTAACACACCGGCGTAGCTTAGCGGTTTGGTACTGGTGACCACACCCTCAACCCGATCTTTGTGGGGCATGGTAAAAACCTCTTCCGTCGGAACGTTGGGGATAAAGGGAATGCCCGTTAGGGTTTCCTTTTGACCACCGTGCCAGATGTGGTTCTCCGGCAAGCCCACCGTCAGATCGGTGCCGGGAGCGGTATACTTCAACGCCGTATACTGTTTGGCATTGAGATACTCGCAGCGAGCCGCCAACTGTTGCGTGTGGGCTTGCCAGGCGGCGACCGGATCGGGCTGATCGGCCCGGCAAATGGTGAAAATGGCCGCTCCTAGTTTTTCGACCTGCTGCTCAGCCGGCACTTGCGGAAATATCCGTGCCGCCCACGAGGCCAGCGGATAGGAGATAACGCACCAGTTTACCTTATCGCTCATAACATAGGCAAAGTACTCTTGAAGCTGCCGCTGATGGGTTCGCTGCGACAGGGCTACTAAATCGGAGTCCTGCTCTTTGAGCAGGTTGGGGTCGGTGGCGTGGATGGCGATAAAGGCATCGCCGCGCTGCGCTGCTTCGATCAACCCTTTGGCCTGCCAGGTCGGGTACTCTTCAAATGAGTCGCGGGGCGCATACTGAAAGCGGGCCAACGTTACGGCGTCATCGCTCCAAATGACATCGACCAGCCTGGCTCCGGCTTGGTAGGCACTGGCCGTTATCAACCGCACCAGCGGCGCGGCTTCGATTGGGCCGCGTACAATCAGCCGCTGGCCAGCTTGCAGATTGACACCAATTTTTACAGCAATATCGGCATAGTTATGAAGTTGTTGTTCATAGGGTAATTCAGTCATTAGGTTGTCCTCTTGTAAAATTATGTAGGTGACTGGCACTTGGTCACAATGATGAGCATTGTATGTTATTTATCATGCCCCTTTTTACTAAAAGTACCAATCACGTAACAACATTTTTCTGGCTATTTTTATACTCCTGCCAGGTAAAAGCGGAGTAGGTAATGACTAAAATTACAGCAAATGAAAACCACTGGAGCGCATAGCTTAGATGCGAACCTTCGCCCAGATCTGTCACTTCCTCGCGGATAGGCGGCGCGGTGTCCGGCTCTGGGCCGGGGAGGGCATCAATATAAATGGGCAGCAGCGGTCGGTTAATTTGCTTCTGAATTTTATCAATGTCGATGCGAAACCAGGCATCGACCCATTGGCCCGGTTCCGGGTCGGGATCGGTCGGAGCCAGAGAATGCGGTGGCAGTTGGCTGCGATAGGCGATGCCTTCAATCGTCACCTCGCCGTCAACATCGTAAGCCCGTCGGGCTTCGGGTTCGAACTCCTCAAAGGGTAACCAGCCCCGATTGACCAGCACCGTCTGATCGCTGTCTTTGATATCGAGCGGCACTACCAAATCAATCCCGGCCCGACCCTGGTAGCTTTGCGTCCGCAGAATCATATTGTAATCGTTTTCAAACGTGCCGGTCACGATCACCCGATGTCGATGCAGGGCATTGGGATCGACTGGTGCGCCGGTCAACGTGACCGGCGGGCTGTTCAAGCCGGTCATAATTTCCTCATTTAATGCTCGGCGTTGGTCAAGTCGCCGCAGTTGCCAAAAGCCAAGGTTCACTAAAAAGATCACCCCGGTGATAATAACCAGATGTATAATCCAGCGCTTAAGCAAAAATCTGGTCACACTCATTCTTTATCTTTTTACCCTCATTTTTCATTATAAGTAGCTGCTTGCCCTTCATTGTTCCACTGAAAATACAGACCCGGAGCATCAAAGTTTACTTTGATCCCCAACGTGCCTGACAAAGCAAGCTTTGTCGCTCCGATAAATTTTCATTACCAGTGCCGTCTCAGATGAGATTGTAATCGCCGGATCCAAGAAGGAGCAATCTGGATATAGTAGCCTATTCTTGAACTTTTGACAACGCATTTCATGAGAAGCAAGGGAATGTAAAAAGTTCAATTTACACTGAATTCACCTTTTTTTCGCACATCTCGTGTAAGATTAGGTAAAGGTGACCTAAATAAAAGAGACCGAAGTCTTCTTGCCCCGGTCTTTACTCTCTTTTGTTCATTCTGTAAATTACACCTTTTTCATAAGGTCAATGCACCTTAAAAATTTACAGCGTTTCATTTCTTAGCCGTTCGGTTAGGGCTGACCACCGGGCGGTGATCTTATCATTCCGTACGGCCATCGCCACAGCCTTGCGGGTACCGACGATAACCACCATCTTTTTGGCGCGGGTGATGGCCGTATACAGCAAATTGCGTTGAAGCATCATATAATGTTGGGTCAGCATCGGCAGCACCACGACCGGATACTCGCTGCCTTGGCTTTTGTGAACGCTCATGGCGTAGGCCAGCGTCAACTCATCGAGATCGCTAAATTCGTAGGTGATCGGCCGCCCCTCAAACTCGACTACGACCTCGCTTTCCTCAAGATCGATATGGCTGATAGTGCCAATGTCGCCGTTGAAGACATCTTTATCGTAATTGTTGCGAAGCTGCAAAACCCGGTCGCCGACGCGAAACAACCGGCTGCCGCTGCGATATTCGGGCTGATGGTATTGGAGCGGGTTGAGCCGGGCCTGGAGTTTCTCGTTAAGTGTTCGCGCTCCGGCACTGCCGCGATGCATCGGGCTAAGGACCTGTATATCCTCCGGCGGAATACCGAACTTGTGCGGAATACGCCGTTCCACAATATCGACCACTAAATCGGCGGCTTCCTCCGGCTCTTCCTTGCCGAAAAAGTAGAAATCCTCTTTGGAGTCTGGGTAAACGGGTGACTTGCCTTCATTAATACGGTGGGCGTTGGTGATGATGCTGCTGTCTGCCGCCTGCCGAAAAATGACATCCAGGCGCGTAACCGGAATAACGCCGCTGCCGATTAAATCGCGCAGGACGTTGCCGGCTCCTACGCTCGGCAATTGGTCGGCGTCGCCCACCAGCAGCAGATGCGAGGCCGGATGCACAGCCTTGAGCACATTGTTCATCAACATCAGATCGATCATCGAGCACTCATCCAAAATGAGCAGATCGCATTCCAGCGGATTGTCCTGATCACGCTGAAACTTGAAACCTTCGCTGGGGCTGACCTCCAATAAGCGATGGATGGTGCGGGCCTCGCGGCCGGTGCTTTCGGCCAGTCGTTTGGCAGCCCGTCCGGTTGGGGCAGCCAGCAACGCGGCTTTACCCTTGCTGCCGAGCAGTTCGAGAATGGCTTTCACGGTACTGGTCTTGCCCGTCCCCGGCCCGCCGGTTAGAATGGCGACCTTTTGGGTTAGCGCCATCTGTACGGCCTCGCGCTGCCGGTCAGCTAGTGAAATACCGCCCGTTCGCGTAGCGACCCAATCGAATGCTTTATCCCATGCTATCTCTTGAAACAATCCCAACCGACTCTCCGATGATGCCAACAACCGTCCCGCTCGCTGAGCCACGCCCACTTCGGCGTAGTAAAATGGGTTGAGGTAAACGGCTTGGAGGGAGGGGAGATTGGAGACTGGAGATTGGAGATTAGGTAATTGGAGATTAGGAGATTGGAGATTGGGAGATTGGTAATTAGTAATTGGTAATTGGGGGTTGGGAGTTGGAGGATTGTCCTGCTGGGTGTCTTGCCCTTTGCGACCTTGCGACATTGCAACCCTGCTACTCTGCAACCCTGCCAAATCTTCAACCTTGACGCGATCTTCTTGCTGCAAGACATCGATCTGGGCATCGACTTGATTGGCCATGACATCGAGAATTTTGACGGCGGCTTCGATGAGATGGTCGCGGGGCGCATACACATGGCCCTGGTCGGCCAGTTGGTTGAGGGTATATTCGATGCCGGCGGCGACGCGCTGCGGGGCGTCGGGTTCGATGCCGAGGCTGCGGGCAATTTTGTCGGCGGTCAGAAAGCCGATGCCGTAGATATCGCGGGCCAGCCGGTAGGGCGTATCTTTGACAATCTGGATGGCGTTATCGCCATAGGTTTTGTAGATTTTTACCGCCAGCGTGGTGCTAACCTGGTGACCTTGCAGAAAGATCATGATCTCTTTGATCTGCTTCTGCGCCTCCCACGCTTTGGCGATCATCGTCACCCGTTTGCGACCAATGCCGTCGACCTCGTTGAGGCGGTGAATGTCGTTCTCAATAACGTCGAGGGTGTAAGCGCCAAAATGTTCGGCGATGCGGCGGGCCATTTTAGGGCCGATGCCTTTGATCAGACCGCTGCCCAAATAGCGTTTGATGCCTTCGGTTGTGGCCGGCATCTCTTCGGTGTAGCGAATAATTTCGAACTGCTCGCCGTATTTGGGGTGGGTTTTCCAGACGCCTTCTACTTTCAGCCGCGCACCGGGGTGGACTTCGGCCAGTGCGCCGACAAGCGTCACCAGCCCAAAGCGACCGCTGGCTTGAAAGCGGGCGATGGTATAGCCGTTGTCGGGGTTGGTATATGTAATGCGCTCTACAACGCCTTTGAGGGTTACTATTTGCTGCTGCATGGTCACCAGAAATTTTAGCTTAGGGGGGGAGGGGAAGCAAACTGAATTATGAGGGATGAATTAGGAATTATGAAGAGTGGCTTGCTCCTCGCTTTGCTAAGAGGTTAAGGCCGAGAAAAATTGTAAATGTTACTTTAGGAATTTTTCCTTAGCCTTTCTTTTGCTAAACACAATTGTACGACACAAAGAGCTGCCCCAAACCCTCAACTCCGTGCGGATCGAAATAGACTGTGTTGAGTTTCATATCCACCGCCGTCTCAAACATATCACCTTCGACTATGCTGGAAAAAGGCTGGCCGGCCAGCAAGCGGTTGGCGTGGGTAAGGTAGAGGCGATCCAGGACGCCACCGTTTAAGAGAAGATGCATTATCTTTGGCCCTGCTGCGGAATAGACGGTGGTGTAGCCTAATTTTGTCATCTGCTCTACCATGTGATCGCCCTGCACGCTTTCTTCGCCAACGACAATGACCTGTCCGGCTTTGTCTTCGATTTCCCGCACGCGCTCCGGGTTGGGGTCGGCTGTGGTGAAGACAACCACTTTTCGGTCGCTGGCGGTTAACACATCGGGAATGGGGAAATTCAAACTGCCGCTAATGATAGCGATATCGGGCTGCGGCGGTAAACCTTGCGTCAAGCGCCATTCTTTTAGATCGGCAAATTCAGGGTTGTCTACCTGTAGAATTTCTTGCGCCCGGCCATCGGCCCAGTCACGTAAATAGCGCCCGCTGCTGATAATTAAATCGGCTTGGCCGGCTAATTCCTGAAAGAGCCGCCAATCGCGGTCGTTAGCTGTATTTTTGGGTACGGTCATTCCCTCTTTGGTGGGGTGGGGAATGGCGATGCGTCCGTCTAAACTCACCACAAAGTTACCATAGACAAAGGCTCGGTCTGATGCTTTACGATGTTGGCGTAGTTGGTGTGATAAGTACGTGCCTTTTAACGGCCGATCTTCATGGGGCGGCGGATAGAGTTGGGTAATCATAGCGTTTTTAGTCATCATGCGTTTTCCTTCGCGGTGATTGTTCGTTTAAGTCGTCATTATCATACCAATAGTGCTACTAAATAACAATATTATTTAGGACGCGTCCATAAATAACTTTACTGTATTAGGAGATTAGAGACGTTAGTGTCTTTTAGTTTTCGCCACGATGATAGCTGACTGATTTAAGAACACGGATGCGCAGGATTAAACGGATTTTTTGCCGTATTTTCCTGATCCGTTAATCCTGCCAATCTGTGTTCTTAACAATGGCAAAAACTCGTGACACTATCGAGACTGGTAATGAGGGATTAAACAATCTCCAAGCTCTAGTCTCTAATCTCCCAAGCCGAAAAGTTGATTGTAGACAGTTTCTTAAATACTTGGAGCATTTGCTATCAACGCTGTTGAGATCAGTTACATAAAGTTGCATCTTTTAACATCCCTTATTAGAATTTCGCTCACCGCGCTGGATATATCCCCCAATGGTTTGATTGATGTCGATCAGGACTGATGTTAAAAATATACATTTTTGAGGAAAAGATAGGCTACTATTATGAGTCGACCGCCAAGTCAATCAGAGTTAGCGATTCCCACGATAAAAACCGTTTTGAAGCCTATTTTGTATGCCGATATATTTGACTTCCCCTTGACCTTTGAGGAAGTATACCAATATATCGACATAGAAACGACTCCTGAAGAAGTCCGGTGTTTGCTTAACGAGGCTATAGAAGCGGGTCTTATTGAGCAGCTTCACGGTTATTACAGTTTGCCCGACCGTATGTATTTGGTCGACAAACGTCGTCAGCGGCAGATAGCTTCAGACAAGTTGTGGGTGCAAGCAAGACACTTCGGTTATTGGCTGGGTGCGCTGCCGTTTATACGTATGGTGGCCGTGACGGGGTCTCTGGCCGTTGACAATCCTAGAGACGGAGTTGATGATATCGATTATCTGATCGTTACCCGCCCCGGTCGGCTGTGGTTTTGCCGCGCCTTGATTATTCTGATGGTGCGCTATGGCCATCTGCGGGGAACGCATCTCTGCCCGAACTATTTAATCACCGAGAATAAGTTATCCTTCGACAGCATCGATTTTTTCACCGCCCGCGAGATGGTGCAAATGAAACTGGTGTATGGCACCAAATTTTATCAGAAGATGTGGCAAGCTAATGATTGGGTGATACAATATTTTCCCCAAGGCAAAGGACCAGAACCTGATACCAGTAACGATACATTATCATCGACACAGCAGCTCTTAAAAAAGTTGGGCGAGTTTGTGTTTGGCGGATTTTTGGGTAACCTTCTGGAAACCGGATTGCGAAAATATCAAATCAACAAACACACCCGACTGGCCAACCAAAACGGTACCCATGATACGCTCGTCTTTACCGCCGATGTTTGTAAAGGCCATTATGATGGCCACAAGCATAAAACGATGCAGGCTTACCGGCAGCGAGCGGAAAAATATAATCTATCGCTTGAAAACGAGTAGGGAGATTGATGGAAAAGATACTTTTTGGTCAGTCGTATTATTTACGATTTGACCCGAAACTTTGGGATGCAATGCAGCCTTACCCGCCGTTGGGCAGCCTGTACGCGGCCTCGTATACGCGCGAACGCGGTTATGATGTCGCCTTGTTCGATGCCATGCTGGCCGAATCGGAAGTGGAGTGAGAAAAAGCGCTCGATACC
>JAGRBY010000343.1 GCA_020433835.1 Anaerolineae bacterium
AACAATGAAAACCTTAGAACAAGTCGCTGACTTGCTCTAAAAACTTTTGCTATCGGCTATCAGCTAACCGCTATCTGCTATTTTTAGAGGAGGAACTTACGATGAACGCTTACACATTCTTAGAAGCCAGACCGTCCTGGTGGAATTATTTTTGGAACCTCATGTTCTTCTGGCTAGTTTTCCCGCTTCTGGCGGCTATCTGGAAGCGACAGTCAGTTGCCTTGCGCGTTTATGATGATCGCGTTGCCGTCGAGCGAGGCATTTTTTCTAAAACCGTTCGCGATATTTATCTGGCCGATATTCGGGCCATCGACATCAAACAGACGCTTATCCAACGGATATTTAATATGGGTGATATCTTAATTGAAACCGAAGGTTCATCCGACGACGATAATACCGTTCGGGGCTTACCCCAGCCTTGGTATATCGAAACCGTGGTCAATGAGCAAAGACACCACTTCGAAAGTTAAAGTGGGTTAGACATCTTTATTAAACATTTTTATAATGAAAGGAATTTAAACAATGAATACCCTACAATCTGTTAAATCAATACCCACTTCCAGACAATTTGTTAGAACATTAGAAGACCCGCCGATTGCCCGCTCTCTTTTTGGCGACGTGCGGTGGGCATGGCTGTGGCTGTGGCTGCGCTTATACGTCGGCTGGGGCTGGCTCCAGCCGGGTTGGGAAAAAATCAACGCTTCAGCCTGGACAGGCGCTAAGGCCGGCACCGCACTGTCCGGTTTTCTCAACGGTGCCTTGTCCAAAACCGGTGGCGAACATCCCGATGTCCAATGGTGGTATGCCTGGTTTATTCAGCATTTCGTTCTGCCGCATACAGTTGCGTGGAGTTATTTCGTTGCCTGGGGCGAATTCCTGGTTGGCATCGCCTTGATTTTGGGCATCTTTACAGGGATTGCCGCATTCTTCGGCAGCTTTATGAATGCCAACTATTTGCTGGCCGGCACCGTCAGCGTCAACCCCATTCTATTTGCCCTGGCTACCTGGTTAGTTCTGGCCTGGAAGACGGCCGGCTGGTGGGGCCTTGATCGTTGGATATTGCCGGCTCTGGGTACCCCCTGGCGACCAGGCGTTATTTTTCAGGAGATGAAAGAACCATCAACAAGTTAACAACCGCGTATTTCCCATTGGCGTGGGTTTGCTCCCGCCGGATTGCTAGCTCCGACGGCCAAAGCGTGGACTGCCAAATCCACGCCGAGCTTACCCACGCTATGGGGAAATACGGTGATAACGAAAGCTTTAATGAGATTAGGAGAAAGGGATGGATGTCAAGTGGACTTCGCTTATCCTCCGTAAGAAAGCCCTCGCCATTGCTATTGGCCGACAGCTAGCAAAATTAGAGCCTCTGACCCTGCTGGTTTTAGGTAGCCAGGGAGTACTCATCCTGCTCGACCTTCAACCCGGCCTCCGAGTTTTGTATATGTCGGGCTATACCGACAACGTCATTGTGCATCACGGCATTTTGTACGACGGTATCAACTTCCTCCAAAAACCGTTCACCATTCTCAAGCTTTTACAACAGGTTAGAAATGTGTTGGGGATGGATGACTGATGAGGGAGTAGGAAGCAGTTTGTACTCCCTTTTTTCCCATAGTCGATTGTGATATACTAAGTTTGACACCCTTTAACAGCTACGCTGCGCAAACCAAACCTCATTTTTGAACTCACAAATAAACCAAGGTTAGGAGAAGGTGATGAGTACAAAGTGGACTTCGCCCATCCCCCGTAAGCAAGACCCATCCATCGACATTGACCGGCAGATGGCGAACTGGGAACCCCTGGTTCCGTGGGTCTTGGGCATCCACGGGATGATGCTATTTTTTTCTATGAGCGGTACGTTGTGGCAGTGGAGCGCCATTGCCGGCGTACTGCTCTTAGCCGTGTGGGGCAGCAGCCGCTGGGGGCAAACAGAGCCGCTGCCGATTATCCGGGCCGGCTTGCTCCTGGGCTTAACCTGGCTGCTGCTCTTAACCACCGGCGGAACCGGCAGCCCCTTTCTCCTGTGGGATTTTTTGCTGGTGACCGTTTACCCCATATTTCTACCGGCCTTGTTTAGCCTGCTTCTAATCGGGGCGGTGCCGCTCACCTATCTGCTGTTATGGCCGCTATCACCCCACCCCCAACTCTTTTTGAGCGTGCCGGCCTGCGCTTTTCTGCTCTTCTTTCTCGGTTGGCTCACTCGGTCTTTAAAAACAACCTTACTGCGCTATGCCCATTGGCGCGAACAAATCGAACGCCGCCTGACGACGGCTGTCGAATTAGTGGGAGTGATGGTCATTGAGTTTTCTGTTCCGTTTAGTGGTGCCCCCTCTCGCGGCGAGCAATGGGCGACTCTTTTGGGCTACAAAACAGAGGAACTACCGTCGCAGTTAGAAGAACGGGTGCAATGGCTCATCGACCATATTCATCCCGATGATGTGGCAACGACGCAGCACAAGTATATGGACTTTATTGAAGGCCGAATAGAAGAAGACCATTATGAGCGCCGGATGAAACATAAATCAGGTCGCTGGATTTGGGTTGATGGCTATACCATTGTCTCAGAGCGCGATAAAAACGGCCGACCAACCCGCATTTTGAGCACGATGCAAGATATTACCCACCTCAAACAGACCGAGCAAGAACTAATGAGTATCAAAAACCGATTGACCGGCATCATCGACTCGGCCCTGGATGCCATTATCACCATCGATGCCGAGCAGCGGATTGTGCTGTTTAACCCCTCAGCCGAGAAGATGTTCGGTCTGCCGGCCAACGAAGCTCTGGGGCAAACCCTCGACCGCCTCATCCCAGAACAGTCTCAGCAGGTCCATCGCCAACAGGTTACGACTTTTGGTCAAACCCGTATTGCCAATAAGCCCATGACCGAACAAGATTACGTTACCGGACGGCGAGCCACCGGCGAAGAGTTCCCCATTGAAGCCTCCATCTCCCAAACACGCATCGAGGGCCAGTCGCTCTATACCGCCATCCTGCGCGACATCAGCGAGCGGATGCAAGCCGAGGCCCAGCTTCATTATCAAGCCAACCTGCTTGAAAACGTATCGGATGCCATTATCGCCACCGATTTAAACTTCGTCATCCAAAGCTGGAATAAAGCCGCCGAAAAGATGTACGGGTTAGCGGCAGCCGAGGCTGTGGGCAAGCCGACAAAGGACGTACTCAGAACCACTTTCCCGGAAGACAATCGTGAGGCCTTAATCAACCAATTTCGCCGGAACGGGTGGTGGCAGGGTGAGTTTATGCAATATCATAAAGACGGTACCCCGATTAATATTCTGTCCTCAACAACATCCCTTATGGACAGAGAGGACCGCCCCATCGGGAGCGTTACGGTCAATCGAGATATCACCGCTCGTAAACAGGCGGAAGAAGCCCTACAGCGCAGCGAACAGCTATTACAGCTTTTTGTGGAAAACGCCCCGGCAGCCATTGCTATGTTCGACCGCGATATGTACTATATGGCCGCCAGTCGCCGCTATATGTTTGACTACGACATGAAGGATGACCAACTGTTGATTGGCCGCTCCGTGTACGAGGTTCTGCCCGAAATCAGCGGATCCGAACGCTGGCAGGGCGTCATACAGCGCTGCCTGGCCGGCACGGTAGAAAAAGCCGAGGAAGACACATTTCGCAGGGCCAACGGTAAACTCGAGTGGGTCCGCTGGGAAACACGTCCCTGGCATGAACCCAGCGGCGAAATCGGCGGGATCATATTTTTCTTCGAACTGATTACCGAGCGTAAAAACTTAGAGGAACAATATTACCAGGCCCAAAAGATGGAGGCCATCGGCCATTTGGCCGGCGGCATTGCCCACGATTTCAACAACATTCTGGTGCCGATTATCGGCTATGCCGAACTGGGGATGATGCAGGTTACGGCAGAGGAGCAACTGTATACCGATCTTAACCATATTCGAAAGGCCGCCGAGCGTGCCGCCAACCTAACCCGCCAGATTTTGGCCTTTAGCCGCAAACAGGTCTTGCAAATGCATATACTAGACCTCAACCCCCTCATCACCGACTTTCAGAAGATGTTACAACGGCTCATTAGCGAGACCATTATCCTGCAAACCTTCCTAACACCCGCTCTTTATCCGGTCAAAGCCGACAAAGCCCAACTGGAACAAGTGCTGCTCAACCTGGCTATCAATGCCCGCGACGCCATGCCCGAAGGCGGCACACTGACCATCGAAACGACCAACGTTTATCTGGATGAAAGCTATGTCCAAAAGCATGTCGATATCCAAACGCCGGGCCATTACGCTATGCTGGCCGTTAGCGATACCGGCCACGGCATGGCCCCCCAAACCCAGGCCCAAATCTTTGAACCGTTCTTTACCACCAAAGACCGAGGCAAAGGTACCGGCCTGGGTTTGTCTACGGTCTTTGGTATTGTTCGCCAGCATCAAGGCCACATTTGGGTCTACAGCGAACCGGGCCAGGGGACGACCTTCAAAATTTACCTCCCGCGCGCCGAAGAGACCCTTTCATCCCCCCGCGCCACCGCCATCACAGAATTCACCTCGCTGTCTGGCACCGAAACCATCTTGGTGGTTGAGGATGAAGAGATGGTGCGCAAACTGGCCTGCGAAACGCTGGAAGCCCACGGCTACCGCGTTTTAGAAGCCGAAAATGTCGCCCACAGCCTACAACTGGCCGCCGAGACGCAAGCCCCCATCGACCTGATGCTGACCGACGTCATTATGCCCGGCCTGAACGGGCGCGAACTGTACCAACAACTGCTCGAACATCAACCGAATATGCGGGTCTTATATATGTCGGGCTACACCGACAACATCATCGTTCAACATGGTATTTTGTATGAGGGCGTCAACTTCCTGCAAAAGCCGTTCACCATCCTGGGGCTTTTGCAAAAGGTTAGAACCGTGTTGGCGCAGGACAAATAATAAGGGATGAATAAACTAAACTAGCGCCGCAGCCAAACCAACAAGGTCGACTCAAGCTGCAAAATTGCGATGCCGAGCGCTACCAACAAACCGCCGCCAATAGCCGCGACGAGATTGCTCGGCAGTTGCAGCCCTAAACCGGGAGCCAGTTGCACGATGATGATCTGCAAGGTTACGGCAAAAAAGGCATACGAAAGAAAGATGATGGCACACCGAGCCGCGCCAATATGGCGCAAACTGACATTATAAAAGAGCCAGGCCAACCCACGCATTATTCCTCCCCCAATGATAACCAGCAGTGCGGCTCCGCTTAAGGTCAGCGGGGTTCCGGTCAGCGGCAGCAGTGGCGTTAAGAAAACGCCGCCCAGCAGCAGCGCCAGGCCGGTTATTAAACGGGCATCGGCCAAGTCGAGTACCGGTTTAACAATGATGATACCGGAAGCCACGGCCAGTGGGGCGGCCGTAGCCAGCAGTTCTCCTCGGCTAAGGGTAAAGCGCAAAGCTTGAACATCGAAGTTAATCAGCAGAACACCCAGCAGTGCTATTACGCCGGCCAGCCAGCGTAAGGGCGTCAGCCGTTCACCAAGAAAAAGAATAGCCAGCGTAACAACAAATACGGTTTCAAGTTGGCCAAGCAGGGCCACTTTGCCGGAGCCGACCAGTCCAACCGCGTTGAAGCTGGCTAAAAATCCCAATGTATAAATGAAGAGCGCCGCGCAGAGAACACCTACCAGATTGCGCGGCTGTTTAAGCAAGGCGATATCACCATAATGGTTCGCTGCCGAGGCCACCAAGAGTGCCCCACCGATGAAATTACCGAGAATAATGACCAGCAGCGGCGGCACGGCATAGGGCCGAATAGCGATTTCGCTTGAAATCAACGAGAGAGAGGTCGTTAGTCCGGCTAAAAGAACATAGAAGCTGTAACGGGTTTGTGGTGTCATAGGCCGGGGATTATAGCACGAGCGCTTGATAACCACCATCCGTAACCCCATATACGATGCGCTATTTTTTTGTCCGAAGCCGATGCATTATAATAGCGAACTTATGATCCCTATTGTTTCGATTGTCGGCAAATCAAATAGCGGTAAAACAACCCTGCTGGAAAAACTTATCCCGGTCTTGCGCCGACGTGGCTATCGCATCGGCACGATCAAGCACCACGCTCAGACCGATTTTGAGATTGATTATCCGGGTAAAGATACTTGGCGGCACTATGAGGCCGGAGCCGAAGCCGTGCTTATCTCCGCGCCGGGAAAAATGGCGCTCATCGAGCGCAGTTCCGACACGGTACCGCCGGTTATCGAGCTGGCGCAACGGATCAAAGAGGTTGATTTGATTTTAACCGAAGGGTTTAAGTCTGACACCACACCTAAAATTGAGGTGGTGCGGGCGGCTCGCAGCCAAGCGCCGGTCTGCGTCGTTGAGGATTTAACCGCACTGGTCACCGACATCCCATTTGACCTGGCTCTCCCTTGTTTTGGGTTGGATGACATTGAGCCGCTGGCTGATTTTATTGAGAAGAATTTCTTAACCAATAATAACGACAGCCCCGACACACTTACGTCGGGGCTGTAAAAATTTACGAACCTCTATTCAGCAATTATCCACCGCCTTGCGGGGGTGGATTGCCACCGGGCGGGCGTCCACCGGGGCCACCTGGAGGTGGGCCGCCGCCTGGACGTCCTTCCGAACTGCCGGTGCCCATGGTTGATAAATCGAGACCAATATCGAATGCGGCTGCGTAGCCCTCAGCGGTTTGGCTGGTGTTGAGCAGCAATAGGTCTTGGTAAATATCGTCGGTGCTGTTGAGCGTATCGCGCTGGCCCTTTTCGGCGTAGGGAGCCTGGGTAAAAACCTGATCGGTTAGCGAGTCATCAAAGAAGAGCTGCGAGGTAAAGACCTTGCTGTCTTCGGCATCCGTGTCGTGAACTTTGAAATGAATGTGAACGCAGCGGCTTGAATACCAGCCGGGGTAAATGGTGGTAAAGGTGGCCTGGCCGTTGGCGTCGGTCACTTGATAACCGCGCAGAAAGTCATGCCCTTCGGTGTCGAAGCCGGGATCGGACACATCGGAATAAACTCCTGCGGCATCGCAATGCCAAATTTCAACTTTGGCCCCTTCAAGGGGTGTACAGCTATTTTCGCTAACTTGGGTAACATTAAAGGTAAGGGCCAGCAGCGCTCCATCTTTGATCGCGCCGGTTGCCGTATCAGACCGAACATCAGAACGGTTGAGATCTTCATTAACGTAATAGGGTCCTTCTGTTACTTCCGGGCGAACGACACAGGCCGGAACGGCGGTGGCTGCGCCTGCAGCGGTGGTAGCAGCCGGTACTGTTGCAGCCGTTGTTGACACCGCTGCGGCATCTGTGGCTGCGGGAGAGGTTGACTGGGCAACTGAACAACCGGCCAGTAAAGCTGCGCCGGAGATACCTAACAGCCTTAGTACTTCGCGGCGGCTTAAAATCTGGCCAATTTGACGGTCATCATTGTCCGGGTCGTCGGCCTCGGGTTGGGGGTGTTGAACAAGGTTTCTATTGTCTTGCATAGGTTACTCCTTACAATTTTTGCTCGTGTTGAATTCTTACTGCACCTACAAGGTTACTCAACAACTATGCAGATTTTACGTAGAAACCTCTCACTTTTTATGGAATGCGCGAAACTTTACCTGCCGGGCTTATTCTTCTTCGCGCATCTGGCAATCGTCATTTTCGTACTCTATTTCAACGGTTAATGTTGCACTACCTCGCGTGGGTAGCGCAACATTAAACCGTGGAGCGTGGTAAAGACCCCAGGTTTTTGCCTAAATTGTAAGCATGTTGCCCCATTGAGCACCAAATAGAAGCCTTCGCCGGTCTCATG
>JAGRBY010000344.1 GCA_020433835.1 Anaerolineae bacterium
GAGTGGCCGGGTTGGAAACCTCGCTGCCGCTGATGCTTACGGCGGTCAAGGAGGAACGTCTAACCCTGGAGCGGCTTATCAAAATGATGGCAACCAATCCTCGCCAAATTTTCAAGCTGCCGCTCCAACCCGATACCCACATCGAGGTTGATATCGAGGATGAATACACCATCACCAACGAAATGATGCATTCCAAATGCGGCTGGACGCCCTTTGCCGGTCGACAGGTTGTCGGGCGGGTGCAGCGGGTTGTTTTGCGCGGCCAGGAAGTTTATAACCAAGGTCAAGTTACTGCCGAACCCGGTAGTGGTAAAGTATTTATAGTATGAAGGAGAAAACAAATGCTTCGAGAAGAAACAAAACTTCAACCCCTTTTTAATTTCGATGAACTCAGCCGGTCACCTTTTGTGGGCAACGGCTTGACCGGCAACGATATCATTTCGGTTTCGCAGTTCGGTACCGAAAAAATAGATTATGTGTTTTCCAGAGCACGGGAAATGCGCGAGATGGTCGACCGGGTTGGCTCGGTCGACTTGCTAAAGGGCTACGTGCTGGCCTGTCTTTTCTATGAGCCGAGTACCCGAACCAGCTCCTCATTTATCGCGGCTATGGAGCGCCTGGGTGGCGGCATTATTCCCATTACGCAGGGCGTTCAGTTTAGCTCGGTTAGCAAGGGCGAAACGTTGGCTGATACCATTCGCACTCTGGAACAATACTCCGATGTTATTGTGATGCGCCACCCGGAAGTTGGTGCCGCACAGGTTGCTGCCGATTATGCCGGTGTGCCGATCATCAACGCCGGCGACGGAGCCGGTGAGCACCCTACCCAGGCACTGCTCGATTTATTTACCATCCAGGAAGAGTTAGGCCGCGTCGAAGGGCTAAAAATTGCGATGGTTGGCGATTTACGTTACGGGCGCACGGTGCATTCGCTCACCAGGCTGTTGATGCAGTATAATGTTAGTTTGCGCTTTGTCTCGCCCGAAATTCTGCGGTTGCCCATGACCCTGATGAACGACGTTATCGACGCCGGTATCAACGTTCGCGAAACCCACGATGTAGCCGATGTCATCGAAAATGCCGATGTCCTCTATGTTACACGCGTCCAAAAAGAGCGCTTCCCCGACTTGGTCCAATACGAAGAGGTGAAGGATCACTACGAAATTACAACCGAAATTATGGAAAAAGCCAAGAAGAAGATGATCGTCATGCACCCCTTCCCCCGCGTCGGCGAAATTCACTACAACGTCGACTCCGACCCCCGCGCCGCCTATTTCCGTCAGATCAAAAATGGCATGTATATTCGGATGGCGCTGTTGGCGGCGGTATTGGGCCGCGCCTAACGAGAGCGTTTTAACTTGGTGTAAGTTGGCGTTATAGCGACGATTTTTTACCACAGAGCACACGAAGAAGGCACAAAGGATCAGAGATTTTTCTCTGTGAACTCTGTGCCTTCTCTTGTGTTCTCTGTGGTTTAAATACCTTAAATTAAGTGAGCACCGTATGGGGTGATACCATAACCGGATCAAACGGGAAAACCGGCCCGTCCAGGCACGTGAGCCAGCCCTCACCCACCTCGCAGCTGCCGCACAATCCGATACCGCAGCGCATATGAGCTTCCCATGAGACCTGCACCGGAATATTTTCAGTCGCACACACCGCCGCGACGGCCCGCAGCATGCCGGTTGGTCCGCATGTGCAAACTGTTGTGGGGCGAATGGTGGCTTGGGCTAAAAGAGGCGGCAAAGCATCGGTCACCAAACCGCGAATGCCTGTCGAGCCATCTTCCGTGGTTAACCACAGGCTTGTGCCGATAGTCTTGAAATCGTTGACTAGCAACAAATCGGCCTCTTTCCGTGCGCCGATAACCATCGACACCTGATAATCTCGTGACAACGCTTGTTTGGCTAAAAAGAGCAGCGGTGCAACCCCGTAACCACCCCCAATCAGCAGAACGTGCGGTGTTTTGCCGCTGGCTGGAGTCGGCAGCGTATACCCTTTCCCCAGCGGCCCACGTACCCAAATCGTATCACCAACTTGCAGTTGATGCAGCGCATGACTCAACGGCCCCACATCGGCGATGGTCAAACTAAGCGGATTAGCATTGGCCAGACTAAACGGTTTGTCTTCATGGTCAGGCAGCCAGGCCATAACAAATTGGCCAGGTTGGGCATTGAGCTTCCCGTCTAATATAAACGTTTTGGTTGAGGCGTTTTCCTTTTTTATTTTGGTGATTTTTAACGGATTAGGTAGTGGAAATAGACTTGTTTTCAATTTTTCATGCTCCAGAAAGAATTTGGATAAGGTGTACACCAGTTTTAAGAGGGTTGACTTTTACCGGATAGCGCTTCTATACAAGAATATCCATACCTATCCATAAATGCAACTAACTCCTGCCCTACCTCTTGCATTGCTGCCACGCCGCGATAGTAAACCGCCGATCCCACCCCGACCACCGTTGCCCCGGCCATCAGCATTTCGGCCGCATCCTGTCCGGTCGAGACACCCCCGGTGCCAATTATCGGCACGGAAACGGCTTTGGCGATTTCATACACACAGCGCAGCGCTATCGGCTTGAGCGCCGGACCGGAGATGCCGCCAACGTTGTTGTGCAGTAGCGGTTGCCCGGAGGCGGGGTCGATGACCATGCCCGGCATCGTATTAATCGCCGTAATCGCATCGGCACCGGCTTCAACCACCGCCGCCGCGATACGCGCGATATCCGGCACGTTGGGAGCCAGTTTAATGGAGATGGGACAGCTCACCGCCTGTCGCACAGAGTCGGTAACGGCGGCAGCACTCTCGACCGCACCGGCAAAAGGTGTGCCGAACTCATCGCCCACATTAGGACAGGAAATGTTAACTTCAATCATATCCGGCTGGCTAGCTGCTACAACACGAGCCACCTCGCCAAACTCAGTGACGGTCCCGCCAAAAATACTGGCGATGAGTGGTACGTGCAGCGGTTGAAGCTGTTGGCGTGTCTCAGCTAGAAGCTCGACCTCTTCGACTGCACCGGGGTTAGTCAAGCCGATAGCGTTCAACAAACCACCGTCAAAATTAAATGCAACCGGGTTGGGATGTCCGGCTCGGGGTGTTGGACCGCAGCTTTTAGCGGTGACCATCCCTGCCCCGTTATGCGCCGCCCGCACCATCAGCGATGCGCTGGTGCCGATGATGCCCGAGGCCAGCACAAAGGGCGTATTGAGTTCAAAATCTAAGAATTGACAGGTTAGTTGTGAATATTTGAGAGGCATGCGTCTATGTATCTTTCTCCTGCAATCTTGTTATTAATTCTTCTCTGTGTCTAAGGGTGTTGGGTTTGTATCTTGGGAAAAAGGATTCAAAAGAGTTAACTGAGGTATCCAATGAAAATCTTTTATATTGCGTGTAACAAGAGTGCGTTGATACACAAGCGCTGTACTTGCCACAAGTGCATCCCCGAGAGTCATTTTTCGTGTTTGGCGTAATTGTACAGCTTGATTGAGAACTGTAGCGGTCAGTTCTAACATAGTTGCTGCGGTGAAAAATGTAGAAAAATAGGTCCGTTCTAAGGGGGTTAAGCGATGGTATCCTAATACTTCGACATAACTAATGGCTGAGACAGCCGGTGTGTGTTGTTTTATGAAATGACGTAGCCAATCATTTTCAGGTTGGACTGCATAAATGATGATGTTACTGTCAATTAGCATTATTGCTCTCGTTTGGGCAGCACACGATCCTGGCGTTGGTCACGTTCCCATGCTACAGGATCATTTATATCAGCTAAAGCGTTAGTCTTCGCAAGCTCTTCAAGCGCCTCAACCATACGTTCACCCTGGTCAGAGACCATAACGGGTGAGACGGGTTGATCTAAAATAGTAACGTGAACCACGATAACTTTATTTTGCAGCAATTCAATCGGAACATCCTCACTCCATTCCAGTTGATTTCCCCGCAAAATAGCTTTATATGTATTCAGCATAAGGGTTGTCCTTCTATTTACTTAAACCTGCAGCGGAATAAAATTATCGCCATAGGCTCCCATATTGGGACCAAGCGCATCTTCATAATTGGGGCGTAGCGCCCATTCTTCATCGCAGGCGTTGCATTTAAGACAGCCGGCCGGTGGACAAGCAGCAGTTAGATCATCCCGCAAAGCGCGACGCAGATCCCACGAAAAGAAAGCTTTGCTAACCCCGGTTGTAACGCTGTCCCATGGTAACTTTTCTGTGACGTCTCGTTCGCGTAGAAACTCATCTTGACTAAGTCCTTCGGCCTCAAGGGCACGTTGCCATTCACGTAGATTGACCTTGCGCATGCGTGCTATCACTCGGCCCAAACGCCGGTCGCCACGAGCCAGTACGCCTTCAACAGCAGCCCAGGCCGGGCTGTCGCTCCGTACGGTGACGCCGTTGGGATTGAGCCGATCCTGGAGATATTTCACACGATTCTCCAAAACCTCAACCGGCATCATCGCCGCCCATTGGAAAGCGGTGTGGCTTTTTGGCACATAGGGCGTGGCGTTAATGGCCATATTGCGTGGAAAAACAGCCCGGGCGGCCAATGCCAACTGCGCGATAGCTTCGACATCCTCTTCGGTTTCGGTCGGCTGACCGACCATAAAATACATTTTTAGCTGAGGAAAATTGTATTTAGCGGCCAATTCGACGACATGCATTATCTGATCATCAGACTGCGGTTTGTTGATGACTTTTCGCATACGAACGCTGCCCGCTTCCGGCGCGATAGTCAGCGTTTGATTGCCGCTTTCAGCCAAACCCTTAATGAGCGGCTCGCTGATGGGGTCGGTGCGCATCGACGAGGCAGTTAGGCGTGCGCCCATTTTGCGCAGCTCGATAGCAATCTGATCGATCCAGCTGTGGTCGCTGACGGCGGCGCTCACCAGGCCGATGCGGTCGCGATGTTTGAGACCGTGTCGGGCCAGGGCCAAGACCGTGTCGAGATGCATCTCACGCATAGGGCGATAGACATAGCCGGCCATACAAAATCGACAGCCGCGTCCGCAGCCGCGAGCAATCTCCACCAAAGTGCGGTCGCCGAACTCGGTGCGATCGGTGTAGATTTGGGTGACGGTCGGCTGGGTCTCGATATCTTTGATCCAGACACGCGGTACAATGTGATCGCCGTGATGAATGGCTGGAATATACATACCATCGACTTTCGCCAGTCGCTCATAGGCTTCCCGGCGCGGCGCATCGCTGACATCCCACAAGGCATCGACCAGCGGCGGCACAATAGCCTCGGCCTCACCGATAGCAATGGCGTCGAATATGTCAGCCATTGGCTCCGGGTTGGTGTAGATAGCCGGGCCACCGGCGATAATCAGCGGCCAGCTCTCATCACGCTCTGCGGCAAAGAGGGGAATACCGGCCTGGCGCAGCATCGCCACAACATTAAAGTAATCCATCTCATAGGAGATGGTAAAAGCCACAACAGCGAACTCATCGAGCCGACGCTGCGACTCAAGCGACATCACCGGCTCATCGCGGCGCGGCGCTTGTTGATCGCCAAAAAAGACCCGTTCGCAAACCACATCCGGCTCATCATTAAAGAGGCGATAGACACTATGCAGCGCCAAACTGCTCATGCCAACCCGGTAACTGTTGGGCCAAACCAAAGCCACGGGCAGCTTGCCGCCCCAATCCTTTAAGGTTATACCTTCTTCTTGAGAGATTGTTTTTTTAGCTTGATTGATGTATTTGTAATTTTGTTTCTGTTTCATACATTAGATTCATGGTTATTGATACCAGGTTGCTCATCGTGTGGCACAACCTCATATTTGAATTTTACGCTTTTCAAGCCACTTTCTGAGTGATTTTTGACTTTCTGCTGAGGGTAATCCTACTAATATGTCTGCTGTTCGAATATCTTCATCAAGGGCTGGCCAGTGGATCCCTTCTCCCTCAATCACCCAATTCTCTCGCTCTGCTAATGTACCATAGTGAAGTCGGGGGTAATAGAGAGTTGGTGTTGAGATCGTTCGACCATCTTCAAGTTCTACGATTAAGTCACTTTCTGTGAAACGTACATTGACTGCCTTTGCTCCTGCTTCTAACTTTTCGACCAAATACTTAGCTGTCAAATTGTTCATTCCATTGCTCCAGTATCATTGCCTCATTTTCTTCGAGAAGCTCTATCAGTCGTCTCAGGTCATTATTCTTGAAGCGACCCAGCCGAGCGGGTCGAATAGGGTTCAGCCAAAACTTCGCTTCCTGCCCCGCTTTTCTTACATGGATATGTGGAGGCTCGTTTCGATCACCTGAGTAAAAAAGAACCTGAACCCTTCTTGCTCTAATACGGTTGGCATTGAAACGCCTTTGTATGGTCATTATTGTTTTCTAACGTTATGATTATAGCACAAATTTTATTTTGTGTTTGATAAGACAAGACTATAGTGTACTTACCTGGAATAATTAGCCATCAAATCCCACCGCATGATCGACAACATACAGCGGCCGCCCCCGAACCTCATCATAAATTCGCCCCAAATATTCGCCGATGATACCCAAAGAGATGAGTTGAATGCCCCCCAGAAAAAGAACCATCACCAGCGTTGTCGTTTGGCCCTCAAAGGCCTGATAACCGGACAATCGGGCGATGATAACAAAAACTATCAAGATGGCGCTAATGATAGCCGTAGCAAAGCCTACAAAAGTCGCCATTTGCAGCGGGAAAATGCTAAAGCCGGTGATGGCTGTAATGGCTAACCGCACCATCTTGCGCAGCGGATACTTGGTTTCGCCGGCAAAACGCTCTTCGCGCACATATTCAACGCCGGTTTGTGTAAAACCGACCCAACTGGTCATCCCACGAATAAAGCGATGATGCTCTTTCATCGCCTTCATTTGATCAACAACCTGGCGATCCATCAGCCGGAAGTCGCCGGTATCGAGCGGAATGTTGACATCGGTGATGCGATAAATGAGCCGGTAAAAAAGCTGGGCGGTAAACAGCTTAAACCACGTCTCGCCTTTGCGCTCGCTGCGGATGGCGTACACCACTTTGTAGCCCTCGCGCCACTTATCAAGCATCTTCAAAATCAGTTCCGGCGGATCTTGTAAATCGGAGTCGATTAAGATAACCGCTTTGCCCTGGGCATAATCCATACCGGCCGTTACGGCAATTTGATGGCCAAAGTTGCGGGCAAATTGAATATAATGGACATGGGGGTCGATTTCATGCAGTTTTTGCATCACCTCGCCGGTTTTGTCGGTGCTGCCGTCGTTGATCAGAACCAGCTCCCATTCTTCTTTTAAGTTTTCCATCACCTGGCTAATGCGTCGGTGCAGTTCAGGTAGGGTCACTTCCTCATTCCAGCAGGGGGCTACAATCGAATAGAAAATTTCACTCACGTTTTGCTTTCACCTAACCATTTAAAGTTTGAGCTTTGCCCATAATACACCATCCGAATGCGCTTCGTTCCCAAAAACGCTTGCACATGGACAGCGCGGCCGCTATCGCTTCGCGTGAAGCACCTTTTTTCAGGCGATATCGTTAACAAAGCCACGCCTCCTGATTATAACGCAAGGTGATTGGATTGAATATTTTCCGCGAGCCTACTAAATTCCTATTTATTCTCTTCTTGGCTTGTGCTAAACTTTTTTTACCGAACTGACTCTATCGCCTTTAATCCATCATTGTGATAATTTAGTTACATCTGTTGTTACAATAGTGAACTCTTTTTGTATTTGATTCGATCTTTAACGTTCATATAAACGCACGTAGCACGAGGTACATGCATGGCTAATGAATTGGTAT
>JAGRBY010000345.1 GCA_020433835.1 Anaerolineae bacterium
GAGGCCGTGGTCATGCCCGAATGTCTTTATCGGGCATCCAACCGGTCTTAGGGCGCTAGATTCCCGCTAAAAGCATGCGGGAATGACATCGGCCAGCGTTCCTCCTCGTAACACATAATGAGCCTTAATGTAATCAAAAAAGCGGGATAAGTCCTTAAAGACTTATCCCGCTTTTTGATTTAGTTGTAGAAAGTTGGCTAAGACTCTAACTGGGTATGAATAAAGCGAGCATAGCCGCCTTCATTAATATCGTGCCAGGCTTGAATTTGCTGGCGGAAGGCATTCCACTCGGCAAAGATCGATTTGAAATCGGCGTCTTGAGCCGAAAGCTCATCATACAGTTCAAACGAAGCGGCTTCGGCAGCGGCCATAATTTCATCACTGTAGGGCCGTAGTTGGGTTCCACCGTCCACCAATTTCTTCAGAACCTCACCGTTACGAGCATCATACCGGGCCAGCATGATCATGTTGGCTTCAAAGGCCGCCGTCTTGATCGCTTCTTGATACACTTCCGGCAGTTTATTCCACTCACCCAAATTAACCTCAACTTCCAGAGTGGGGCCTGGCTCCCACCAACCAGGATAGTAGTAGAAATCAACCGCTTTGTTCAAGCCCAACTTCTCATCATCATAAGGGCCAATCCATTCGGCGGCATCAATGGCACCGGTTTGCAGCGCCTGGAAGATTTCACCGCCGGCCACTACTTGGACGGTGACGCCTAATTTTGCCATCACCTGCCCCCCCAAACCGGGAATACGCATTTTTAGCCCCTGCAAATCCGCCACTGTAGAAATCTCTTTGCCAAACCAGCCTCCCATCTGGACGCCGGTATTGCCGGCCGGGAATTGGATAACCCCAAATCTATCGGCGTAAAATTGCTGTAATGTGTCCAGCCCGCCGCCTTCATACAGCCAGGCGTTTTGCTGCTGCGCGGTTAGACCAAACGGCAGCGCCGTCCCAAACGCCGTCACCGGGCTTTTACCAACATAATAGTAAGAGGCCGTATGGCCTATCGGCACTGCCCCTTGTTCGACCACGTTCAAAACTTCCAAGCCGGGCGCTAATTCGCCGGCCGCCCGCGGTTCGATCTTGAACTTACCACCAGTCAAAGCCGCCATCCGCTCGGCAAATACAACGGCCCCACCAAAAATTGTATCCAAACCGATCGGCCAACTGGTAGCTAACTGCCAGTTAATTTCCGGTAGCGCCTGGTCAGACGCAATTGCCTCCGAAATTTCCTCACTGGTAGCTTCCGCACCGGGCGCGGCTTCGTTAGCCGTGCTTTCGCCACTGGCTGCCTCCGGTTGCGTTGCTTGTGTGGGAGCCGGGGCGCTGCTGGTTTCCGGTTGACCCATACTACAGCCAACCAATAAACCTGTCCCACCGGCCACCGTAGCTACCGATGCTTTCTTCAAGAAGTCCCTACGATTTAGCTTCGCTGCCAACTTATTCCTCCTTGGGTAATTAAATAGAGTTTATTTGGTTATAAGAATGGACATAACGATTTTAGCATAGGCAAAGCAAAACACAAAACAGGCGGGAACTATTTCTAACGCCCCAACGTCTTATACACAGAAACCAAAACAGAGAACACAAGTCTTATGCACACAAACTTTTTTAACGCCACAATGCACGAATTATAAGGAAGGTTATCCCCTATGAAACGCATTATCGTTGCCATTCTCATGCTAATAGCTATCCTAACTATTCAATTTCTACAAGCGCAATCCGCCCACGCTCAGGGCATCATCATTCCTGAACCGCCTATTTGCCGCCATCCTTGCCCCATTCCGCCGCCTCCGCCGCGTGAAGTGCCGTACCTTACTGTTGAATCGCTGCGGGTCGATGTCACGATCGACAACCAGGTAGCCACCACCCGCGTCGAGCAAATCTTCCGCAACGACAGCCAATGGTCGCTGGAAGGCACCTACATCTTCCCGCTGCCCGAAGAAGCCGCCATCAACGACTTCGCCATGTGGATTAACGGCGACCGCGTTGAAGGTCAGCTTTATACCAAAGAAGAAGCCCGCCAAATTTACGATAACATCGTCCGCCGCCGCCTCGATCCGGCTCTGCTGGAATATATTGGCCGCGACCTCTTCCAGGCCAGCATCTTCCCCATCGAACCCGGTGACACCCGCCGCGTCGAACTTGAATACACCCAAATTTTGCCGGTCGAAAACGGCCTGGTCCAATACGTCCATCCGCTCAGTGCCGAAAAATTCTCACAGCGCCCGGTCGAAAACGCTTCGATCACGGTTAACATCACCTCCAACGACCCCATCAAAGCCATTTACTCGCCTAGCCATCCGGTTAGTATCGACCGCGACGGCCGCTTTGGCGCGTTGGCCGGCTGGGAAGATTTCGATGTCCGCCCCACAACCGATTTCAGCCTCTTCTACAGCCTGTCGACCGAAGATATCGGCGTCAATTTGCTCAGCACCAAAGAGCGCGACGAGGACGGCTTTTTCACCCTGCTGATTGCGCCCAATGTTGAAGCCGAAGAGATTGTCGATAAAGACGTTACTCTCGTTCTCGACGTTTCCGGCTCGATGCAAGGCGAGAAGATGGAGCAAGCCCGCGACGCCCTCAAATACGTGCTCAATAACCTCAACGAGGACGACCGTTTCAACGTTATCGCCTTCAGCACCGGCGTACGCGCCTTTTCAACCAAGCCTGAGCCGGTTTCAGCCGTACCCGAAGCCCGCCGCTTTGTCGATAACCTCAGCCCCGAAGGCAGCACCGACATCAACCGCGCCCTACTGGAAGCCATCGACAGCGCCGACAGCGAGCGTCCAACCATTATCATCTTCCTGACCGACGGCCTGCCCACCAGCGGCACCGTCGAAACGCCGCTTATCATCAACAACATCGAGCAAGCCGCCGGCAGCAACCTACGCATCTTCCCCTTTGGCGTCGGCGACGATGTCGACACGGTGCTGCTCGACACGCTGGCCCAGGAGCAGCGCGGCACCACCGCCTACGTTCGCCCCGGCGAGCGCGTTGATGAGAAAGTGAGCGGTTTCTACGCCAAAGTCAGCACCCCGGTGCTGGCCGATCTTACGCTCGATGTCGATGGCGTTCAATTGGAAGATACCTACCCCTTCCCGCTGCCCGATCTCTTTGCCGGTTCGCAACTTATCGTCACCGGCCGCTATCGCGACGGCGGCCCGGCGACCGTGACTCTGTCCGGCGACATCAACGGCCAAACAAAAACCTACACCTACGATGATTTAACCTTCGCTTCCGGCCCGCGCCAAAACGCCGAATTCGCCCCCCGGCTGTGGGCAACGCGCAAGGTCGGCTATCTGCTCAACCAAATTCGGCTCAACGGCGAAAACCGCGAGAGCATCGACGAGATCGTTAACCTCAGCGTACGCTACGGCATCATCACACCCTACACCTCCTTCCTGGTCGAAGAGCCGGAGATGGCCCTCAGCAGCGAAGGGCGCGATATGATTGCTCAAGAAGAATTTGAAGAAGCAGCCGAAGCAATGGACGAAGTCTCCGGCGGCGGTGCCGTCAGCAAAGCCGCCGAGCAAAACGCCATGGCTGATGCCGAAATGGCCGCTGCCCCAATGGCAATGCCCACCACCACCGCCGGTCTTGGTGGCGAAATGGATGCTGATGACTCGCTTGCGGCCATGCCCAGCGTAGTAACCGTCGGCAGCAAAGCATTTGTCTTCAAAGACGGTATTTGGACGGACACGGCTTATGATGCCACCACCATGAGCACCCGCCCGTTACCGTTCCCATCCGACGCGTTTCTTGACTTCTTAAGCGATAATCCGGACACCGGCCAATACTTTGCTCTCGGTTCTAACGTTATCGTCGTCATCGACGGTACAGCGTATGAGACGGTCGAGGGTGATGTCGATGAGGTACCTGAAAAATTGGAGATTGACGAATCTGAATCTGAGGCTGAGGCTGAGGAAAATGAGACAGAAGCTCAGCCTTCACCTGAGCATAAGCCTTCCAACGCCGTAACCTCGGAAAAACCGGCTGATGCTAACGATATCTACACCACCATTACCGCCGACGTTGTCGAAGGCAGTGCGCCGTTGGTGGTCAACTTCAAAGGTGAACTTATCGGCGGAGCTGATGACAATGAGGATTTCTACTGCGTGGAAAGCACCTTCGACTTCGGTGATGGTATCAGCCAAAGCCAAATGCCCCGTTGTGTAGTATGGGAACCAGGCACGGATATTTCACGCAATTTCACCGCCAACACTATTTATGAAGAGCCGGGCGAGTACCCGGTAACCTTCCAACTCGGTAAGGCCGAGTCGGAATCCATCACCATTGTCGTCAACGCCGGCGACAGCGAACAAGACGACATCGCCGCCGAACCCGACGACTCCGAAGCCGAGGCATCGCCAGCGTCCACCGAAAGTACCGCAACAAACCTGCAAGGCACCAACTGTGTATCGGGTTTAATGGTGCTGCCGCTAGCCGGGCTGGTGATTGGCCTGCGTCGGCGGGGTCAAACATAAACCCTTTTTAGCCCCAGATACAAGAATTTTTACCGCAGAGGGCACAATGGCGGCACAAAGAACTGAAAGAAAGATACTTTGTGCCTCTTTCCTGTCTGGTAGCTCTGCACACAATTTTGGTAGCGTTAGAACCCCGGTTTTTCTTCAATGGGAGACGTTTGACCCAATAAACGTAAGCTTCTTCGGTGCGAAGTGAATAGTGTTTGCGACGGAGAACATCGCGGAGTTGATCGAGCAGTTTGCGAGGGTGGGTTGATATCATACTGTATTCCTGGTAGTTGACAGGGGTAGCTAATTTGGTTTAGAATGAAGATAGGTAGGCCGAAAGCTGTCGGCTTAATACCGCCGGTTAAAGGGTGTATAAAGATTATACCGAATTTTTTCGGGATCTACCTACAGTCACGGGAATATGCCGCGAAAAATCGGTTAAATAATTGTTAGCCTATCACTATTCTCAAAAAATATAGTGACTTTCGTTTTTCGGGTCGTATATGGGAGTCAGATTACCTGGAGAAGCTATGACTAAAACGTATGACAAGAGCTTAAAAGATTTGATACTTGACACCATATCCACAATTTCTGATCAATATTTATGCCAACTCCTTATCGATACTTATAACCGATATGATTATCATTTATCAATCGCGATAAAAAATCACGTTTTCTTTAGAAACACTCATTACTTCCTTTCTTTTTCAATTCCTATTTATTCTGCGTGTTTCACATATATCGTCAGTAATGACCTGTTGATGTCCCGTACTCTTTTGGGACTTATTGGCCTCTTATTAACTATTCTCACTATTATTTTGTCTATTCTAAAACCTTACGAACGCTGTATTGCCGCAGGAGATATCCTTATCATTCTTAGTGAGTGGAAGACAGACCTCACCATTGGTTTGGGTAATATTCAACTTGAAGAGGATGAAGCCCAACAACAATCACTTTATGAATTTTTAGAAAGAAAAGATCAAGAGCTATCCAAAATAGGAGAAGCTATGATGGAAAACCTGATGCCGAAACCTGGTATGAGCATCCGAGAAAATGTAGAAAAGAAAGCGCCCACTTCATAAAGGGTAGCACAACATTAAACCGTGGAGAGGGGTAAAGAACCCATTTTAATGTTGTGGGTTTAGAATGGATGTGAGATAATAGAGGCAGAGGTATCAACACACAATGAACACAACTCTGCCCCCCCCTAAAAAGCTATGGCCCTGGCTGGCGATGGCGCTTATTTTAATCTTGACCATCATCCTGTTACGCAGTCAGGGCCGCTTATGGATATGCGCCTGCGGCCAGGTTTATCTCTGGGTCGGCGATATCTGGAGTTCCGACAACTCACAGCATTTGTTCGATCCCTACGCCTTCACCCACCTTTTGCACGGCGTAGTTTTCTTCTGGCTTTTGGCCTGGCTTCTACCCCAAATACCGCTTCTATGGCGCTTATCGATGGCCGTCGGCATCGAGGCCGCCTGGGAAGTACTCGAAAATTCCTCGATCATCATCAACCGCTACCGTGAGGCCACAGCTTCGCTGGGGTATGAAGGGGATGCAATCATCAACTCCGTCGGCGATATTCTCATCATGGCCTTTGGATTTATACTGGCCTATAAACTGGGCTTTCGGCGCTCGCTTATCCTCTTTATCGTCGTTGAACTCATCCTGGTCTTCTGGATTCGAGACAGCCTGCTGCTCAGTATCCTCATGCTCATCTATCCCATTGAAGCCATCAAACAGTGGCAGTTGGCTCTGGCCCCGTAGACACCCTTGAAATGAAGGTCAGAATCTAAGATGAAAAATCAAACCACCTGTGATACGCTTCACGGTTCAGCGAGTGAAAATGATGTGGAGAATTTGGCTGCGCTGGAAAGTATGGTTTGGGAAGCAATCAAACAGCAATGTGCAAACATCGACCGCTCACTATTTCAACTGAGATCGCTCTATCGATTAGGTCGTATAACAGGTGCATATCTTTTATTCATAATTTCAATCTTTGGATTTTTGCCACCTGCGATGACAGAAGTAGCGAGACTAATTACTGAACAATTGCCGCCGGTGATTTCTCAGGAAGCGGCTTTTATCTTGCCATTATTCACTTGGGTAGGAGGGGGAATTATCTTGCTTCTACCCTTTTTCTTCTTATCCGACAGAATACCACACCAATGGGTATTTAATATTTATCTATATCTTTGGCAACCGCTTTGTAATGCAACGGCGTTCGCAATTACGCCATTAAGTGATTTTACTTTTACAAAAATTATAAGTGGTTTTATTGCTAATATCATCATTATTCTATTCGGAGTTGCCATAACCATAGGGTTTCTATTTTTGCTTCGAGGTTTTACTATTCAATACAACCCCTTCTTATTGACTCTTATTTCGCTCAAAGAGCCTGCTCCTATAAAAAACGACCGTAACGAGATTCTTCCCAATAAAACAAAATTAGCTTACAATGTTATCGCTCTGTTGCACCCGAAGCTCAAGCGCTGGGATAAAATGACCTGGCAGCACGTTTCACAGCTTATAGAGCACAAATCTACGGAAACAAATTTACAAACACAGTATGCCTCATTCATCCTAGTCGCATTAGCTTTACTTGGCTTATTACCTATCATCATTTCTAATGGAATTGAGATTGTTTTTATAAAGATTGCCAATTTTTTCGGTATCGTTTCACCCCAATTAGATGGGGCAATAAACGCAGCAACCATCCAATGGGTATTTGTTATTCTTCTAACGGTAATCGTGCTGAGTGCGATACGTTATTTCTTGCGAACCTATCAAATGTCCTATGTCTACGAAATCATAAAGCTTTTGATTGTAACAGAGCAGAAGAATAAAGCAGATATATCATCAACCCATCTATCGACGAAGAACAAAGAACACCCTTCCACAACGCCGCACAGTTCTAGCTTTATCCATTATGGATTCATGTCGATGATTTTAACTGCTATCGTCTTATTCTTCTATGATAAAGTAAGAAACAATAGACGTACGGCTGTGGAGTGAGTCATGAAACACATCATCCTCACCATCCCCCTCATAATCCTACTCACCGCCTGCGGTGTCTCGACCCAACCTGCACCAGCCCCAACCGTGACGACGATAGCTGCCACGCCTGCGCCCACCGCCACCCCCTCACCCGAACCGACCACCACGCCCGCGCCGCCCACCCCCACCGCGCCTGTCATCGAGTCGCCCATCGCCACGCCAGCCCCCGACTCAAGCGCCGATGAAACAAGCGATCAACCCGTCATCGA
>JAGRBY010000346.1 GCA_020433835.1 Anaerolineae bacterium
CCTTCGACCTCGGTGTTGATCTCGGCCAGCGTTGCGCCGCCTTTGCCCACCATGCTGAAGTCTTTCAAATCTTGGGCGGTGTAGGTGCCGCCGCTAACCTGGTTGATGATGTACTCGACGGTCGGGGTCATGTTCCAAACCGGGCCGCTGACAACGGACTCAGGGGCCAGTTCGGTTTGATCGCTCATGTTGCCGAAGGCGTAGAGGCCGTTCTCGGCGGCGGCTTCGATAACGCCAAAGCGCTCGGCAAAGAGGACGTCCGCACCGGCATCAACCTGGGCCAGGGCCGCTTCTTTGGCTGCGGCCGGATCGAACCAGCTATTGATGAAGGTGGTTTTGACATCCACGTCGGGGTTCACCGCTACGGCCCCGGCGATGAAGGCATTGACGATGCGGTTGACTTCCGGTACGGGCAGGCCGCCCACCACGCCGACCACATTGCTTTTGGTCAGACCACCGGCCAGCATGCCGCTCAGGTAAGCCGGTTCGTGAATCCAGTTGTCGAACACCGAGAAGTTGGGTTCAGCCGGGCCGCCGCCGGAGCCAAAGACAAAGGCGATGTCGGGGTAATCGACCGCTACTCGGCGCACGGCTTCTTCATTGCCAAAGGCATCGCCAAAGATGACAGCGGGCTTGGTTTCCTCGGCCACTTCGCGCAGAATACGCTCCATATCGCCGGAGTAGCCGATGTCATCGGCAAAGGTGTACTCGATCAGGCCATCTTCCTGGGCTGCGCTCAAGGCGGCGTGGATGACGCCGTCCCACGGTTCTTCGATAGCCGTGGCATACGCCCCAAAGACAACCAGCGGGCCTTCTTCAACCATCGCCTCCGCAGGCTCGGCTTCAACGGTGACAACTTTCTCTACTTCCTTTTCAACCTCAACTGTCACTACCACGGTTTCGACTACGGTCTGGGGTTCCGGCGCAGTGCCACAGGCCGCAATCAGGCTAAGCAGAACAGCTCCCAATAGCAAAATAAATGTTTTTCTCAACATTAACTACTCTTCTCCTTTTACTTATACACTTTTCAAAATTGGACGTAAAAATACCAAATAAAGCCAACTGGCGGTTGGCATTGTACAGCGATTTGATTTATTGATTACAGGTGAAGATGTTCATCGACAGAAAAACAGCGCGAAGATCGCCGCCGGTTTAGCATGGCCGATGGGTGCAGCTAGGCAGAGGGCTTCACTACAGCGTGAGGAAAATTGATTGCTTGTTTTGATGAAATGTGGATATGGCGAAACCGGTCGCTTATCTCTACTAGCCTGGATTATATCATTTCGACATGAATTGGCAAATGATTATTTGCTTACAATCCTTCAAAGAGGTCGGTGCCTTGTAGATCGATCTCGGGCCAGGCCAAAACAAAATACTCGCGGCTCATGAACGTTTTAACCTCATCTTCCGGCAGTTTGCGGAACAGGCTTTCCTCACCAAATTGCGTTTGATGGCAGTTAAGGGCTGCCCACTTGGCTTCGACCGTTTCGCTGACGTCCATGATGAAATCGATCTCGTCGTCGGGCCAGCCGAGTTCTGACCGGCCGGTTTCTTTCTCGAAATTATCGAAGTTGCTGGTATCAAGGCCCCGTTCTTTCATCTGTTGGCGCATTTGGGCAAAGATCGAGCGCGACAGCACCGCATAAAACAAGCGCGACGGCTGCCAGGCCGGTCCTTGTTCGGGGTATTGCTCGGCATCGCCGGCGGCATGAAAGGCGGCTATCGTGTGATGATGGATGGCAATGTGGTCGGGGTGACCATAGCCGCCCGTCGGATCGAAGGTGATGACCACTTGGGGTTGTACGCGCCGGATAAGGCCCACCAGACGGGGGACAACTTCATGCGCGTCGATATTGATGAAAGCCCGTGGGTCTTCGTTTTCGACGGTGCCGGCCATCCCGGAGTCGCGGTAGTCGAGAAAGGTTAGATCCTCAAAGCCCATGGCTTCACAGGCACAGCGCAGTTCTTCTTCGCGCACTTCCGGCAGTGTTTCCGGCGTGGCCAGCGCCGGGTCAGCAATCTGGCCGACCTCGCCACGGGTGGCGCAGGCCAGCGCGACGTGAACGCTATTTTGAGCATAGTGGGTTAACATGCCTCCACTGCCAAACGATTCATCATCGGGATGGGCAAAACAGGCGAGTAGAGCAGGGTTTTCAATCATAAGTCGAGTTTTCCTATCGTATTTATAGGGCGTAGATAAGGTTGGTTCTTGTAATTTTATCTCGAACCGTGTTTTTTGCGAAAAGCATTGTCCAAAGTTGCCGAAAAAATCAAAACTGTTTATAGATGATGTTTTTGAACGTATAAGGAGTATCACTACCTTTGCACTTTAAAGGATTACAACAAGAAACCAGGGTTTTGATGTCTCATTGCTAACCTTTTAGGGCAAAAGATGTTGCTTTTTAACGCTAAAAACCCTGGTTTCTAAAAAAGTGCAAACATAGTAGGAGTATGAACGTAGAGTAAGCGTAGGGTTGGCGGTGGGTATGGCGTAGTTAAACGTCAAGTACTATCACGCGATAGGGCATATACTGGGGGTGTAAGAAATTTATTTATAACCTCTTCTCCTCCTTTGTAGAAAGCCGGGATTGGTCACCCCGGCTTTCTAGATTTTAAAGAGGTTGGCAAAATGTGTATTTGCCGCCGATACTCCTCACCATTTTTCACTTATTCCAAAATTATATGGCTTACGCAGTTCATGTCATTTCGATGCCGAAGGCGAGAAATCCCTACAGTGTTCGGTTGCTCACAACATTCTGGGAGATTTCTCACTCCTATCGTCGTTCGAAATGACATTCATACTTCTCAGTTACGTAACTTCTAAATTAATCAATCAGATCAAAAATATTGCTCAGTGCAGTCGGCTGGTCGGCTTGGAACTTTATCTCTCCATCTTTGTCGATGAAGATGATCGTAAACTGCTTCTGTCCAATGTTGAACTTTTCCAACGCAGCTTGACCGGCTTCGGTGGGAATGAGCTTCTCCCCGATGTAGCCCGGATCGTTTTCAAAGAAATAGTAAACTAACAGATCGCGGTCATCAACACCATCTTGCTCATTATCAAGCCAGGTGCGCTGCTGCCGGTAATCGGCGTCGGTGGTATCGGGGGCAAAGATGAGCAGCAGCCGATTTTTGCCACGGAAGTTGGCTAACTCCAGGGCATCCGGCTCAACTTCTATATCTTCAAGGTCCATGGGGTTGACCTTACGATCAATTGTCCCGCCCACAATGGAAGGCGTGCCGCCGGTTTTCGGCAGTACATCGACCAGATAAGCTGTATCGCTTTCCAGCAAAATTTCCGGAAGGGTATCCGCTTCGGGCTGCATTGTAAAAATAGCACCCCCGGAAGGGAATTTGGGATTGTTGGCCCCGATGACCAATAATTGATCATCGTCCGTCCAGCGCAGTTCCGTGACCAGGTAACCGTTAATCGGGCCGATGAGGGTGTCGGTTTGGGTCTCTACATTATATATAGAGATGTCTTGCTGTAGAGGGCTGCCGAACTGATGGGCATAAGCAATCTTTTGCCCATCGTGGGCTAATGCCCAGGCGGTTGTCTCAGCCAGCCGTTGTTGCATTTCGGCATCAATAGGTGGGAGCACAACTTCTGATACTTCGCGTTCGATAGTTTGTTCGCCGGTTTGCTCTTTGACCTCGCCCGATTCTAAATCGAGTTGCCAGCCGGTGTCCTCAGGCGACGGCACGATGAGCGTTTGACCGTCGGCCAGGAGGATCGGTCGATGCTCGGCCAGATACGCTTTCAGGCCGTCGAATGTTTCCGGCAGCGAGTCGTACAGCGCCCGCATAGCCGGGTGGTTGAAAGCCGGACTGGTCGGCGACGATTTTAGCGCCCGATCTTCAACGTAGAGGATTAGGTTATCGTCGATGTCGCTCATCGGCTTGCGGAAGGGCTTGGCATAGACACCATCGCTGCAATGTTCGAGACAAGTCCAATTCGCCTCGATGACATTATCATCGGGGTGAACAACTTTGATGACTTTGGTTTCAGACAGCGGGGTAAACTGTTTGCATTGGGCGTTGAAGCCTTGCTCGAAATCGGGGCACTCGTAGCGCACGACCGTCATGGTCCACCAGCCGGCGGCGTCGGTTTCGTTGTCGATGATGACGTCCCAGGTGCCGTCGAAGACATCGGGGTAGTGGCGACTGGCTCCGGTGGGATGAGACAGCACGCTCCAGGTGCCGTTATCGAGCAGGATGCTGTAGCCGTTGACCGGGTGGTTTTCCGCATCTCTGATCTCGCCTTTGAACAGAACGTGGCCTGCATTGGCCTCCGATTGCCAGATGGCCGGTACAAACTGCTCCACCTCAAGTTGGGGCAACGATTCGTCGCCCTCTATGGGCAACTGATTGGGATCGCCAAAGACTTGGGTGAGCGGAGCGTGCAGCCAGCCGGTTTGTTGAAAATCGGGATGCGTAACTTGCAGCCACTGTCCATCAGCACTGCGGGCGATGGCTTGCACCACCAGCCCGGCCTCAAGCAGCCCCAGTTCGGGGTAGCTCAACTGGGGGCCGGTTCGGGCATACATATTTTGCAGGAGTTTGATATGAACGATCTCCTGTGCTTGCCCTGTAGCGGCGGGTTGAACACCGGGCGGGCTGTACCAGTTGCAGAAATCCACGGTTACGGTCTGGCCTGGGGCGACGGTAAAGGAGCAATCGCTGCTCTCGTCACATAACGGCGTTCCTTGGAGGCCGGTGCCGATGGTATTCGCATAGGCACTATATTTACCCGCCGGCAGTTCGGTCGAATAATTGCGCTGGCCCAGTTCGACATTAAGCGTTGTGATGTCGCCGCTGTCGATATTTTCAAGGGAGATGGTTATCGGCGGCGTTTCCGTACTGGGATAGCAGACATCGCCGCTCACTGTGCCGGGGCCGGATGGGGGAGTAGGGGGTGTTGATGTTGGCATGGCTGTAGGTGTATCGGTTAGTTGGGTGGCTGGTGTTTCGGTTGGATGTGATGTTGCCGTTGATGATGCCGAGGTCTCAATCGGAGCCGATGGCTGGCCGGTACAGGCGATTAGACCAAACAGTATTGTTGTCGATAAAAGGGCAATGGTTTTGATTTGATGGGGGATAAACATGCGTAAATGAGATTTGGAGATAAAGAGATAAGGAGATTGACGAAAAATCTCCCAATCTCTTATCGCCAATCTCCATTTTATTTCATTTCTAAATAAATTTTCCAGGAGGCCGGAATATCGCCGGAGGCCACCAGATAATCGACCCTCGGCGTTTTTGGCTCCCACAGCAGAGTCATCCCGGCTTCGTGAGGCGTGCGCCCTCCCTTGCGATTGTTGCACATTGGGCAGGCGCAAGCGGTGTTGCCCCACGTATTTTTACCACCCTTGCTGCGTGGAATAAGATGGTCAACCGTAAAATCGCGCCGGCCTAAAATTTGGCCGCGCTGTTTGCCTCCGGCCTCAATACCACAGTAGATGCAGCGAAAATCATCGCGCTGCAAAACGGCTAGACGGCTCCAGCGGGCACCACGGCGCGGCACGTTAATATAACGTCGTAACCGCACGACACGCGGAATATGCAGGGCCGTCGAAGACCCGTGAATGGTCACCACATCATCAGTTGCTGCATCGACGCGCCCTCGCATAATAAGGGACATTGCCCGTCGCTGCGGAATGATAGATAGTGGCTCATAGCTGGCATTGAGTAAGAGTACGGCTCCCATGCTTGCTCCTCCTGGCTATGGTGTCTTCTATTTATTAAATGTTCAGCGTATCATCTCGAAAAATGCTTCCTTGAGATGATGTTTTCGTACATACTGGTCCAATGCGAGAGATTATAAGGAAAAATTCGTGAAACGTAAAAAATTAAGAACCATTTTTCACAAACACTTTGTTTTTCTTCCCTTACTCTATCCGTAAAAACAAAAAGCGCAAACCTTAAGAGGGCCGCGCTTATGATAATGCCATACAATAATCTGTCTTTAAACCAAAAACGCGGACCGATCAGCCCGCGTTTTTGTAAGGATAAAAAACTTAAGGCGTTAAGCCAACTCTCCTATGTTGCTGAAGGATAAGAGCAGTGCAGAACGGGCGTAAACACTGTTTCGCCAGCCAATCTATGAAATGAAAACTTATTTTGTTGGAATTTGGCGAATGAATAAATAAACATTGTTTTGCTGCTTGACTATTTTTTAACATTGGGACTATGATACTAGCCTATCACAAAGAAATAAGCTTGTCAACCCCCCAAATTTTTGGTTTTTATAGATCGAGCGTGATAATTGCGCTTTGAATTGGCGTGGTAATTTTAGGGCCAGCAGCATCCATATACACATTAATTTCTAGCCGAACCCCAAACTCCGGCAAATAGATACCGGGTTCCACCGAAAAGCCGATACCCGGAATTAGCATACGGGTATCGTGAGTCTCCAAATTGTCGATATTAACCCCCGTGCCGTGAACGTGATCGCCGGGGCCAAGACTGTGGCCGGTGCGATGAAAGAAGTAAGGGCCGTAACCGGCCTGGGTAATATGCTGCCGGGCGACATCATCAACCTGCCACCCTTCGATAGCCTGACCCTGATTGGTTTTCGTTTGAAGAAAGTCGATGACCTTGTCGCGGGCCTCGGCTACAATGGTGAAGACCTCCTGTTGTTTGGCCGTGGCTTGCGGCCCGGCAATGCCGACCCAGGTCATATCGGCAAAAACGTGACTGTAGCCGGGCTGCTTGGCCCACAAATCGATTAAAATCCAATCACCCTTATTGATCGGAGCATAATTGTCCACCTCCGGCGAATAGTGCGGATCGCCGCTGTGAGCGTTGACGCCGACGATAGGTGGGTAAGGCGTAATCAGGCCGAACTGCTCGAACTGCTGCATGATGAACTGCTGGACGTCATACTCGGTAATCGATTTGTCCCGGCGTAAGTAATCGGCGATAAGCGCGAAGGCATTATCTTTGATCTGCGCTACCTGGCGACAATCGTCCAGATGAATTTCCAAGATGCCCGGCTCCCAGGTCGCGGCTCCGGCCTGGTACACATTCGCCGCCGAAACGACCGTTTTGCCCAATTTACGAACCATTTCAACTGTTCCGGCATCGACGCGGGAGACGGTTGGCAGTTCGCCGCCGGGAGAGTAATCCATCGCCACCACCTGGCAGCCGGCCAACAGGCGCGTGAGTTCACTTTCCATCTCTTGCCAACTGACATAATAAGTGGCTTGGAAAGGTAACCCCTGGATAACGTCATGATCGATTTTAGAGCCGAGAAGCTGTGGCTGGCCCTTGGCGGGAATGATGAGAAACAGGCGGCGGCTAACCATCGATTTAGGCCGGACAAATTGGGCCATGATCGGGTTTTTGCCCTGAAAGCTGTACACCAACCAACAGTCGATACCTTCTTGGGCCATAATCTGTTGCATATTTTGTAAATTCATGGGGCTACCTCCGCCGTTAGTTCTCGCTAAGGATCGTGAATTAAATAACATTCACATCTGAGTCAGGTAATTAGTAATTAGTAATTGGTAATTCAATCTCTAATCACCAATTACCAATTATGGTCCTCCGAGTGTTATTGTACTTCAAATGGGTATAGAGAACAACGGCTGTTAGTTACCTAATGCCGCAATAAATTTCTGTATGGTCTGGAAGTAAGCCTGATAATTGGCGTAGAGGATACTGTTATGATTGCCGCGTTCAAAGATTTGGAGCGTCTTAGGTGGGCCGGCCCAGGCATAAAGCCGGTCGGCGTGGGTCACA
>JAGRBY010000347.1:0-2643 GCA_020433835.1 Anaerolineae bacterium
CAACTTGCCCGAGGAGATAAAAATGCCAATCTTTGGTGGAATCGAAGCAGGAGGAACTAAATTTGTTTGTGCTGTTGGATCAGGTCCCCATGATCTACGCAATGAGATTCGTTTTCCGACTACAACGCCGCAAGAAACAATTGGTCGGGCGATAGCTTATTTTAAGGAACAAGCTGCTCAAGAACCTCTAGCAGCCATCGGTATTGCTGCATTTGGACCGGTTGATCCCAATCCCAACTCGCCCAATTTTGGTTACATCACCACCACACCCAAACCCGGCTGGGCCAACACCAACTTCGGCCAGGCCGTTAGCCGGGCGCTAAACTTGCCGGTTGGCTTTGACACGGATGTTAATGGTGCTGCGCTGGGCGAACATCGCTGGGGTGCGGCTCAGGGTTTGGATAATTTTATCTACCTAACCATCGGCACTGGTATCGGCGGTGGGGCTATGGTCAACGGTCGGTTAATCCACGGGCTAATCCATCCCGAGATGGGGCATATTATTCTCCCCGCCCGTCCTGATGACCCTCATCCCGAGGGTTTTTGCTCCTTTCACGGCCACTGTCTGGAAGGAATGGCCAGCGGCCCGGCTATCGGGAAACGCTGGGGAACACGAGCGGAGACCCTGCCGCTCGACCATTCGGCCTGGGTCTTGGAAGCCCATTATCTGGCTATCGGGTTGGTTAATCTCATTTGCACCCTTTCCCCTGAACGGATCATTATGGGCGGCGGGGTGATGGAACAACCTGTAATTTTCCCCCTGTTAAGACACGAGGTGCAGACGTTGCTCAACGGTTATGTACAATCACCGGCTATCCTGCGAGAAATCGGCACATACATTGTGCCTCCTGACCTGGGCAATCGAGCCGGCGTGCTCGGAGCTATTGCTCTGGCAAGGCAAGCCTATTTGGAAATATAATAGAAATTTGTTCCCACATCGGAGCGATGAAAAATTGTGGTATACTATCAAGTATTGAGAGAAACTATGGATTTGGAAACCAAGACGTCACCCTCATTCACCCTGCAAGGGCATAATATTCTCATTGTCGATGATACCCCAACCAATTTGGGCGTTATAGTTAGTTATCTTGAAAGCTACGGCTTTGGCATTAGAATTGCCCGCAACGGAGAAACCGCGCTCAAGCGGGTTCAATATGATCCGCCTGACCTGGTTTTGTTAGACATTCTCATGCCGGGAATGGATGGTTTTGAAACATGCCGGCGATTAAAAGCGCTCGAAGTCACCCAAGATGTTCCGGTTATTTTTATGACCTCGCTCACAGCTACCGAGGATAAGGTCAAAGGCTTTGAAGTAGGGGCTGTCGATTACGTCACCAAACCGCTTCATCAAGAAGAAGTTCTGGCCCGTGTCAAGACCCATCTGCAGCTGCGCGATCTAACCCAATCGCTGCAAGATCAAAAGAGTCAGGTCGAAAGGAGCAGCCGGGTAGAAAAGGCACGTTTATTCGAAGCGGTGACCCAGCAGCGAGAGCAATTGCGCACCCTAACTACCCGCTTGACCGAAATCCAGGAAACCGAACGCAAAGAGTTGGCCCGAGAACTTCACGACGAGATGGGGCAGTCGCTAACAGCCATCAGTATGAATCTGGCCGCCATAGCGCAGGAACTTTCCAAGGAATGCGCCCTGCCGGTTAAAGATCGTCTGGTGGAAGCGAAGCTATTAACTGACAAAACCCTGGAACAGATTCGGGAAATATCGCTTAACCTACGCCCGTCGATGCTTGATGACCTGGGGCTGGTGCCGACCTTGCGCTGGTACATCAATCGCTACGCCAAACGAACCGGCCTCAAAACCAATTTTCAGGCCGTGGGTATGCCGCAACGCCTCCCTTCAGAGGTTGAAACGGCCCTTTATCGGATAACGCAAGAGGGCCTAACGAATGTAGCCAGACACGCAGCCGCCCGGAATGTGTCAATACGTCTGGAGCAGATTGGCAAAATGGTCCGGGTAATTATTCAAGATGACGGTTGCGGTTTTGATGTTGACAGTGTACTCCACCGTAAATTGCCGGACCATGGCGCCGGCTTGTTAGGCATCCGAGAACGGACGACATTGCTGGGTGGCGATTTTGACATTCAAACCCAACTCGACAACGGCACACGCCTGTCAATTGTCATTCCGTTGAGTAATACATTATGAGCCAGATAAAAGTTTTGGTAGCCGAAGATCATACCATTGTTCGGAAAGGTATCTGCTCTCTGTTGGACGATGTAACGGACATCATGGTAGTTGGTGAGGCATCTAATGGGCGAGAGGCAGTGGAAAAAGCCGAAAAACTTATTCCTGATGTGGTGCTGATGGATATTACGATGCCGCAGCTCAACGGCCTGGAAGCAACCCGGCAAATTAAGAAGCTGCTGCCAGAGGTTAAAATTCTGGGGCTAACCATGTACACCAATGAAGAATATATTCTGCAACTGCTGCAAGCCGGAGCCTCAGGCTATGTGGTCAAGCAGTCGGCTCCGTCCGATCTCATCTCAGCAATTCGAGCCGCTTACCGAGGTGACTCATTCCTCAGTCCGGAGATTTCTAAAGTCTTTATCGATGAATATCTAAAGCAAGTCGAACAAACCAGCCAGGAAAGCCGCTATGACAAGCTAACTGAGCGTGAACGAGAAATC
>JAGRBY010000347.1:2675-7718 GCA_020433835.1 Anaerolineae bacterium
GCCGCCAAACTGCACATCAGTATAAAAACCGTCGGCGTTCACCGCACCAATTTAATGGAGAAGCTTGATATTCACAGCACAACGGAGTTGATTAAATACGCTATCCGCAAAGGTATAATTAGTCTGGATTAGGCTGACGCAAAAGTCAGGTGACAGTCACATATTGGTCATAAATCAGCGTTGGATTAGCCCTAATAGGCCGATTTAGGACGTTCAAGTGACTGTCACCTTTAAAGCCTATGATCAATGCATCGGCGAGTGACTCAATATGATGAAAACCTTATGGCCGGTTGTTTTTAGCGGCATTCTACTTTTGCTGGCCGCCTGTGTTTCTCAAGAAGCGCCTACGCCTACACTTGTCCCCACACCGCTTCCTAAAGTCGTCGCCAGAGCGGTTATCCCCGATGCTGCCGCTTCAGTGGTTGATGTGGGGAACGTAATTCCGCCCCTTGTCGCAACGCCATGCCCGGCGGGGCAATGTCCATTTGAAGGGCAAACTGTTACCGTTTTAGTCAACGAACTGGGAGGGGCCATCGGTCCTCTCGCCGGCCCACTCTATGAGATTCGGCCTGAATTCGAAGCCGCCACCGGGGCGCACCTTGAAATCATCGAAAAACCGCTCGATGAACATTTTGCCTACCTCATCACCGATTTAACCACCGGAGCCGGCCGGTACGATGCCTCAATTGCCGGGGCTTGGTGGTTGGGCGATTTAGTCTCCCAAGATTTTCTCCTGCCGTATGATCAATTTTATAACGACCCCCGTTTTCCTCAATGGGACTTTGATGATGTTCAGCCGGCTCCGCGTTCGCTGCTAACGTACGACGGCCAAAAGTATATGGTCGCCCACGACCACGATGGGCAGGTTATGTATTACCGGCGCGATTTACTGGCCGATCCGGCTCACCAGACCGCCTTTCAAGACCGCTACGGTTACGCGCTAGGGGTACCCCAAACTTGGGATCAGTTTCGCGATGTAGCCGAATATTTTGATGGCCAAGACCTAAACGGCGACGGCCAACCTGACGATGGGTTAACCCTGCACTTAAAAGCAGGCGAGCAGGGTATGTTTCACTTTATGTCTTTTTCAGCGCCCTTTGTCATCGGCCCCAAAAATCAAAAACTCTACTGGTTTGACCCGGATACGATGAAACCCCTACTCGATAGCCCCGGCCACGTGCGTGCTTTAGCCACAATGGTCGATTTGGTTCAATTTGGACCGCCGGAAATGCTTCGCTGGAATTTGGGACAAAGCTGGGATCATTTTTTGCGCGGCGAGGCCGCCCTCACCTTTACCTGGGGCGATTTGGGGGCGCTGGCCCAACAGGAAGGCAGCCAGGTTAAAGGCAAAATCGGTACAGCCCACTTGCCCGGCACGTATGAATATTATAGTATTGACCAACAGCAATGGATAAAGACCTCTACGCTTAATTGGGTTGGTAATACCACCGGAGGCTCCTGGGCCGGCGTAATTTCTAAATATTCCGATGCGCCCGAAGCCACCTACTATTTGCTGGCCCTGATGGCCACCCGGCAGAAATCGCTCGTTTACGCAGCGCGTGGCTGGGACGGCATCGATCCGGGCCGCTTTAGCCATTACTTGCCGCCGCACGGCACCGCCGACATTCGTGATTATGAAGCCGCCGGCTGGAACGAAACGGATGTCGAGCAATACACGGAAGCTTATTTTGAAACCTTTAATAACGAACTTCAATTTCCTTACTTACGTATTCCCGGCACCTTTAGTTACTGGACCGCGTTAGACATTCATTTAGCTGAGGCCGTTCAGGGGCAAGTAACAGCGGAGAAAGCCCTTCAGGAAACGGTGTTGGATTTCGAGGAATTGACCAGCCGGTTAGGCCGGGAAACACAGGCCACCGTGTATCGCGCCTCGTTGGGTTTTTGAGCGTATCTTCTCAAAAAGTAGGGCAAAAAGTAGGGGTAATGTAGGACAAACTTAAGTTTGTCCTACATTACCCCGGATTATTGATACGAAGGATAGTCAATGACGAACCCATCTTTCATACCACCGGAGTCCGAGTTATCCGGTGAGGCGACTTCAGGAACCGCCTCAAACCAGTCTGCTCCAACCGGCCTACCCGATAAACTGCAAAACTGGATACACCTACCCGTTTTCAAAATGCTTAATGACCTCAGCATCGGTTGGAAACTCAACCTTGGCTTTGGTATTTTGGTAATTCTCACCTTGCTGGTTGTGGTGATTAACACCATTGGCAGCTATCAAGCCACCGAAAAGATCAATTCGACCGGCGATTTGCGCGTCCCGTCGGCGTTGACCTCAGCCCGTGCCCAGGCGAGTTTGCTGGAAATGGTCGCCAATTTACGCGGCTATCTGGTTTTGGGCGACCCTGGTCTTATCGAAGATTACAACACAGCCAAAGATACCTTCGAAGCCAATTTATCTCAGATGGAAGAATTAGCCGCGAGTTCAGCCGATTCAGACAACAATATGGATCGCCTAAACGAACTGCGAATCATCTTCGCCCGGTGGTCGCTGTTGTCAGAGCGAATGTTTAAGCTGCACGATAATCATCGTCAAAATCAACCGGCCCTGCGTATCTTTCGCGAAGATGTGCGCCCACTCAATGTCGCTATTATTAACGACACCAACAACATTATCCAAATCCAACATCAACGCGAAACTTCCATTGCAAACATCGATCTACTCAACACGATGATCGATTTTCAAACTTCGTTCGACGCGATGATGACCAGCTTGCAAGGGTACGCTTTGGTGGGCGACTTGAGCTTCAAAGCCGGTTATATGACCCGGCTGCCGCTTAATACCGCCGCCTGGGAAAAGCTGCACGGCCAATCGGCGTTGTTAACCACAGACCAACAAATAAAACTAACGGCCATAGCCCAGGCTCGGGAAAAGTTGTTTGATCTGCCGTTTCAGATATTCGAATCGGTTGAAGGGGATCGCGCCTATGAAGATCTGTTTCTCTTTAGAACGGAGAGCGTGCCTCAAGCCGAGCAAATGTTGACCATCTTGAACCAGATGACGGCGGACCAGCAAACGCATCTGCAAATCGATCTGGCAAGAGGCCGGCAAGGATTATTGAACGCACAGGTTCAATCCTTTATCGGCGGATTGTTGGTCTTAATCTTGGGCGGCGTTATGGCTTTAGTTTTCAAGAAAACAATTGCCGGCTCCATCCGACGCCTGACTCAAACGGCTGAGAACCTGGCGCGGGGCGATTTGCATGCCCACGCCACGGTCGAGTCCGGCGATGAAATTGGCCGGCTGGCCCATACCTTCAATCTTATGACCCATCGTTTGCGCACTACCATCGGCAGCTTGCAAAAGCAAACACAGCAATTGGAAACCACGGTTGAAATCAATCAGCGGTTGGCCAGCAAATTGAATATCGATGAGTTGGTTCAAAGCATCATCCGGCGGGTTCAGCTTGGCTTTCATTATTATCACCTGCACATCTATCTGCTCGATCATAAGCAACAGCGTCTACGTTTGGTCGAGGGTACCGGAACAGCCGGGGCCAAGATGAAAGAAGATGGCTTCAGCATCGCCCTGGATGCTGAGAAAAGCCTGGTGGTCGAGGCCGCCCGCACTGCCGCAACGGTGCTGGTTAATGATGTTCACCAAGCCCGTAACTGGCTCCCCAACCCGCTGTTGCCTCAAACTCGCTCCGAAATGGCCGTGCCGATTATCGCTAACAAACAGGTGGTTGGTGTACTGGATGTGCAGGATGACAAATTAGCCAGCTTTGATGAGAGTGACGCCAAACTGATGCGTTCGATGGCCAACCAAGTGGCTATCGCCTTGACCAACGCCAACTTGTTTGAGCAAACCCAGCAGCGAGCCGTTGAGTTGGCCAAAGCCAAAGAAGCCGCCGAAGCCGCCAGCCGGGCCAAAAGCGAATTTCTGGCGAATATGAGCCACGAACTCCGCACGCCACTCAACGGCATTTTAGGCTACGCCCACATCCTTAATAGCGATACAAGCTTGACCTCATCGCAGACCGGTGCGGTAAAGGTTATTCAGGCCAGCGGTCGGCATCTACTGACCCTAATTGATGACATCTTAGACCTGTCTAAGATTGAAGCTCGCAAAATGGAACTCTACCCTACTGATTTTCATCTGCCGAACTTTTTGGAAGGAATTGTGAGCATGTTTCACATTCGCGCTCACCAAAAAACGGACGTCGATTTCACATATGAAAAGTTAACGGCTTTGCCGTCGATTATTCACGCCGATGAAAAACGCCTGCGCCAAATTTTGATCAATTTACTGGGCAACGCTATCAAGTTTACCCATCAAGGTGAAGTTACCTTTCGCGTCGGGCAGGTTGATGCCCCTACGCAAGCCTATCTTGATAAACATAATTTCGACACCCACCTCCAATCAGCGACCGGGACGCTCCGCTTCGAAATCATTGATACCGGCATCGGCATCGCGCCGGAGCAACTGCCGCGCATCTTTCTACCGTTTGAACAGGTCAGCGAGGCGCGTTATCGGGGTGAAGGCACCGGTTTAGGGTTGGCTATTACCAAGAGTTTAACCGACGCGATGGGCGGCCAACTGCACGTGGACAGCGAGTTGGGCCGGGGCAGCCGTTTCCAACTGGATTTAACTTTCCCGGTCATCCAGATGAACACCATTCCGCCATTTTCAGCCGATACCAACCCCGGATTATTTACCACAGAGACTGCACCGTCGAACGCGCTTGCGCACAGACCGGACGAGGCCAAACTGATCCCGCCGCCGCCGGAAGAGATGGCTATCTTGCATGACCTGGCATTGAAAGGGGAAATCTTGCGTTTGAAGAAACATGCCTCGCAAATTGAGCAAATGAGCGAGCAGTACCAACCGTTCGCGACCCGATTGACGCAGTTGGCTGATAATTTCGATGAAGATCAAATATTGATATTGATCGAGCAGTTTCTCACCGATAATGAACTCCCATAGAATTTACGCCGTTGGGCGATGCGAACAAGGTGACAGTCACTTTTTGACTGTGAATGTGCGTCCGGTAGCTCTGCACTAAACCGTGGTGAAGA
>JAGRBY010000348.1 GCA_020433835.1 Anaerolineae bacterium
TCCTCTGCAAGAATGGTCGAAATACGGAAAAAAAAGACCGTTCCTCTGCAAGAATGGTCGAAATACGAAAAAAAACGACTGTTCTTCTGCAAGAATGGTCGAAATACGGAAAAAAACGACCATTCTTCTGCAAGAATGGTCGTTTTTCGGGCGACAGCAACCGTTTTGGTAAGGGAATGAACCGTAACGCTCGGAAATTGCTGGGGCCGGTCGAAAGGTTCGTGTTTGGCGCGGCCTGGCCCTTTACTCCCGCTCTTTTACTTCAAGCATACCAATATTATGCGTATCCAGGGCTTCTTTAAGGCCGCTTAGGGCTTTAGCCAGCGTTTGCGCCACGGCAGCCGGCGACGGCCCGGCGGTGGAAAGGGTAATTCGAAATTTTACATCGGGGCCAAAGCCTCTGGCCCGTGATTTAAGGTATACAGCGGGATATTGGTCGGCCACGTCTTTTAAGATGGGGGCTAAGACCGACTCGTCTTGGCAATCGACAATAACCAGTTTTTCCAGGTAGGCGCTTGGCCCAAACAGCGCAGCCAGCGTGGGTTGCAGCGTTTCGGTGAAAATTGCCTTCAATTCGCCGGGAACGCCCGGTAAACTGACCACGGTTGTATCATCAAGCGCTAATAACATCCCCGGTGCGGCTCCAATCGGGTTTTTCAGGGGTACGGCTCCTTGCGGCAGCCGCGCCATCTTCTCGCGGGGCGGCGTCATGGCCGCATCGTGTACCGATCCCTCTTGGGCCAGCGCTTCATAGGTGTTTTTGACCATAGTCAGCGCTTCGGCGTTAATCAACAACGGATGGCCGGTGGCGGCGGCGATGGCGGCTAACGTTAGGTCGTCGGCGGTGGGGCCAAGGCCGCCGGTGGTCAAAATAAGGCGGCTGTGGCGCTGTTGAGCGCCGTGCAGCTCGCGTACAATCGCCGCTTGGTCATCGCGCACAATAACTGCCCGTTCAACACGACCACCCAGCCCGGCTACCTGTTTGCAGAGCCAATGGCTGTTGGTATCGAGCACATCACCTTGTAAAATCTCGTTGCCGATGGCGATAATTTCTACGGATAGCATAGTTGTTCCTCAATGTGTAAATTTACGGTATATGCGAGAGTTTTTACCACAGAGTTTACAGAGAAGGCACAGAGTTCACAGAGAATTCTTACTTTGTGCGCTCTGTGCCTTCTCCGCGCCCTCTGTGGTAAAATCTTTCGGTTGTGGTTAATGCCTTAATATCTTTTGCCCAATCAGGCTCGTAATAGCGGGTAAATGTCTATATTGTCGAAGGCGTGTTGCAGATGTGGCGGCCTAAGGATAGTGTCGGCGGTGATGATGCCGGTGATGGAGTCAATGGGGGTGTGATCGAAGTACAGATTGAGAATGGTGACGTTAGCCATTGTCTCGGCCACGATTTCTGCCGGATTTTTGGGCGGTTCGGGGGGTAAGGCGTATGCTTCCGGCAAAAACTTCTCGATGCCGCCCAACGCGTAAAAATCGACCCCCAACGCCTGCGCAGCGAGGGCCAGCCCCAACGTGCCGCTTTTATTGACCAATCCGGTAGGTGAAACGCTGTCGGCCCCGACAAAAATGCGCTGCACCTGGGTTAATTGGGCAAAGGCCGCCGCATCGGCTACCAATTTTACCTTGATGCCCGCCTGCCCCAATGATTTTGCCAACGCAACCCCTTCATTCATGGGGCGCGACTCGGTGGCGATGATTTCGAACTGTTTGCCGTCGCGATAGGCCGTGTAAAAGGCCTGGGCCACTGTGGCGCTGGCTGAATGAGTCATTATCGTCATGCCATCCTCAATTAAGGCCGCGGCCCGGCTGCCAATCTTGGCGCTCGACTGTTCGATGCCGTCAATAAACGTATGGCAGCTCTGCCGGACGGTTTGCCTGATTGACTCGCCTTTTGGCCGCGCTTCAAGCGCCCAGAGCAGGTGATTGGCTAAATTAAAGAGCGGAGCCATCGTCGGTTGGGCCTCGATTAATGCTTTGGCCGTTGCGCCGAGGCTGTCGCGCAGCATATTGTCATCAGCCGGCGCATTGTCGGCCTCGACCACGGCTATCAGGAGTTGCGCCGCCCGGCGGGTCAGGGCAACGGCTCCGCTGAGGTTATCGGCGCGAAGGGTTTCGATTTTTTGGCGGATCGCCGGGGCAATCATCGACATGTACCTTTTGTTATGCTGCTATAAACGTGAGGATGTTTTCCTCATCGATCAGGTAAATTGAGATAGACTTTACAGCCAAATTTTTAGAATCTTGTTTCGGGTCTTTAGCGCGTTTAAAGGATAACGCTGTTGTAGTGCCTATGGCGGCCTATATAGTCGGACTACGTACTGTGCCATACGCCAACGCTTGCCGAACCCTAATTTTCCGAAAAATCTTGACTTTTTTAGATTAAGTTTGATTGTAGCCTGTTCGAAATGATAAACAAATAGGGGATTTTGTTTTCTCAAAGCGATAAAGCCTGCTCTGTCAAAGAAACGGTAAAATTCCTTTTCTTTGTCGATTGCGACTCTGTGGGAGTGGTGCTATACTCAATAGCCTTATGAAGAAGAAATATCTTGTGGCAGCTTTGGCCGGGGGATTGATGATCGTTGTGATTATGGCTCTCGGCTTCTTATATGTTCGTCAAAACCGAACAACACCGCCGCCGATCTATGCGTTTGCCTCCGATCGAGCCGGTGCGGGCGATATCTTTGCTTTGAACGCGGCTGGCAATCTTATTAACCTCACCAATGACCCTGCGGCTGATTGGGACCCGACCTGGTCGGCGGATGGCTCGATGTTGGCGTTTACCAGCCATCGCAGCGGCAACAGCGACATTTGGCTGTTGAATGTGGTTGAATCGAGTGAAGAAAGGCTGCCGGTCAACTTAACCAACGATCCGGCCTGGGATTACAGCCCTTCGTGGTCACCCAGCGGGCAAAGTGTGGTTTTTGTGTCTGAGCGCGACGGCGATCCGGAGATTTTTGTGCAAAATCTGGAAAGCGATACGGCACTGCAGCTTACGTTTAACAGCGAGATGGATCATCGCCCGGCATGGTCGCCGGACGGCAAAACCATTGCTTTTGCAGCGGTACGAGACGGCGTCGAGAGAATTCACCTCATTCGGCCCGACGGCACCGATGAGCAGATCGCTACATCGCCTTCACTGCGCGGCACCTCGCCCAGCTGGTCGCCCGACAGCCAACGGTTGGCTTTTATCGGCTGGAATGAAGAAGATCAGGCCGGTATCTACGTGATCGGGCCGGATGCCGAGCATATCGAGCGGCTTTACCAGGCCCAAAGCTGGATCGGCTCGCTCAATTGGTCGCCCGACGGAGGCTGGATTACGTTTACCGGCTGGGAAAGTGGTAATCACGAAATTTACGCATTGCCACTGGCTGGTGACAATTCACACCCGCTGCGTCTGACATCTGATGATGCCTGGGATGATTTTTTTGTGGTTAATCCGGCCTCGGCCTTTTTTGAGCCGCCCACCGAGGATAACGTGGCGCAGGCGGCCCCGGCTCGACAACTGCCGCCCAATGAAACGTTTTTTATGGGCGCTAACCTGGCCGATTTGGGAAAAACTTACATGCTCAATGATATGGGGCTGGGTTGGGGCAAAGGCTACGTGAATTGGGGCACGGTTGAACCAAAACCGGGCGAATTTCACTGGGTTGACCCCGATAATATCGCCCAGGCCATGGGTGATCAGCAGGTGAAGATTTTAATGCGGGTTCACGGCACACCGGCCTGGGCTAGACCTCAAAATAGCAGTTATACGCACCCGCCGGATGATATGGCCGCTTTTGGCGCGTTTATGACGGCGCTGGCCGACCGATATAAGGGCCGGGTGGCCGCTTACGAGATTTGGAATGAGCCTAATCTCAATTATGAGTGGGGTAACCTCGATCCGGACCCGGTTGTTTATACCGAAATGGTTAAAACGGCGTATAAGGCGGTTAAGGCGGCTGATCCGGAGGCTTTGGTCATTACCGGCGGTCTGGCCACCACCGGCGACGGTTCGGCGACAGCTTATGGCGATTTAGCCTTTTTGCAGGGTATGTATGATGCCGGTCTTCAAAAACATTGCGATGGCATCGGCAGTCACCCCTATACCTTTGGTCGTGCGCCTGATGAGGTTGATCCGTGGGGCTTATCGCTTTCGCGCGTGCAAGAACAGTATGATGTCATGAAAACGAACGGCGATGGCAACCAGAAGATTTGGATTACCGAATTAGGCTGGGTTATTGAAAGTAATTGGGATTTAGGCGAGCACGAATCGATAGCCGTCAGCCAAACGCAGCAAGCCGAATATTTAACTGAGGCGTTTGCGATGTTGGAAAATGATATGCCTTTTGTGCAAGCCGTATTTTTGTTTAACCTCGATTTTAGTACGGTGGCCTGGTATCCTGCCCAGGAGCCGATGCGTTGGTACGCTATTCTCAACCCGGACCGCACGCCTCGTCCGGCCTACACCCAATTGAGACAGTATTTGCGCAATCCGTGAGTTTCCCGATGAGAGTCATTATAAAAGTTGGCACCAACGTGCTTCGGGCGGGCACCGAACGTATTTATCGCCCCCGTTTAATTGATCTGGCCCGACAAATATCGGTTTTGAGCCAGCAAGGCCATCAACCGCTGTTGGTATCGTCCGGGGCTATCTTTGCCGGTCGTGAAGTGGTGAAAGTGAGCAAACTTTCGCAAAATAAGGATGTGCCGCACAAGCAAATGTTGGCGGCGGTGGGGCAAGGCCATTTGTTGTCGCTGTATCAAAAGATTTTTGAAATGTACAATCTGGTGGTGGCCCAGGCGCTTCTAACCCGGGCCGATTTGGCTAACCGGACGCGTTATCTCAATGCGCGGAACACATTTCAGCTTTTGCTGCAAAATCGTCTGATTCCTATCGTTAATGAAAATGATGTGGTGGCGGTCGATGAAATTAAGGTCGGTGATAACGATAATTTGTCGGCGTTGGTCGCCAATTTGGTCGAGGCGGACTTACTGATCATTTTAACCGATCAACAGGGCCTTTTTACCGCCGATCCGCGCAAAGATAAGTCGGCCCAGCTAATTCCGGAAGTGCCGGTCATCAACGAAGCCATTTGGGCTATGGCCGGCGGCAGTTTGGGCGATATCGGCACCGGTGGGATGCGTACGAAGATAGAAGCAGCAGAGTTTGCCACGCGCTCCGGCACAGACGTGGTCATCGCGCCGGGCAACGAGCCGGACGTTATTTTACGCATTGTCGGCGGCGAAGCGATTGGAACACGCTTTCCTACCCAGGTTAGCCGGGTAGAAAGTCGCAAACGGTGGATTTTAACGGAGCCGGCCCACGGCACATTAATGGTTGATGACGGCGCAGCCAATGCGTTGGTCAATTTGGGCAAAAGTTTGTTGGTTGTCGGCGTTACTGAGGTGCGCGGTGACTTTCAGCGCGGCGAGCCGGTGCATGTGGTCAATGCTCAGCAGCAAGAAATCGGTCGCGGGTTGGCTCACTACAAAGCCGAGAATTTACGGGCCATTTGTGGTCGCCGGTCGGATCAAATCGGCAAAATTTTGGGCTTTGATTATGGGCCAACGGCTATTCATCGCGATAATTTGATTTTAGTGTAGAAGTTACCTTCTTTTAATACAAAAAAGCGGCCTGACGTTTGCAGGCCGCTTTTTTTTTGTCTTTCTACGCTGTTGTTTACCAGGTAACGGACATTAACATACAATTTAGTCCACTGCCGATGCCCATCATGCAAATATGGTCGCCGGATTTAATTTCACCCTCTTCATTAGCCATGGCCAGGGCTGTCGGCAGGCCAACCGGGCCGGTATTGCCCAACCACGGAAAGGTGAGCTTAAATTTGGAGCTTGTTGCGCCAATGGCCTTAATAACGGCGATAGTATTGTGGGTGCTCACCTGATGGGGGGTATACAGATCAATTTGTTCGTCTGTCCAGCGCTCTAAGGTCTTGCTGGCTAAATTCCAGGTTTTAGCGATGAGACCAGCGCCGGCGGTTAAGAGTTTACTGGGATAAGAGCGCATAATGCTGGGGCTGGCGACACATAACTGGTTATGTTCGGTGGCGGCCATGCTGACGGCCCCGTTAATGCGATGATCGGTTTTAGCATAATCTTTATGGCTCAAAATCATCGCTACCGCGCCTTCACCAAGCGTTAGTGTGGCAATGTTTTCCATAAAGACCTGTTTGGTAACATCTTCGCCCTGTAGTTTGGTGATTGTGCTCTCGATGAGGGTGCGTCCGGCCTCACCGGCTACTACCAGGCCATGTTTGATGATGTTGGCTTCGATCATTAAGCCGATGTTGAAAATACCGTTGACAAAGCCCAAACAGGCGTTGCCGATGTCGTAGTTCATACAACTATCGGGCAATCTAAGGTTACCGTGGATCAAACTGGCAACCGAGGGTTCAATATAGTCTTTCATCACCGATGTATTGACCATACAGCCGATATCATTGGGATCGATGCCGGCGGTTTCGATAACTTTACGAGCGGCCCGTGTGGCGATGTCGCTAGGCTGTGTTCCCGGCTCCCAATAACGGCGTTCGTGAATTCCTGATAAATTTTCTAAAATTCCAGGCCGTATTTTTAAACGAGCCAGCGTGTCGGAGAATTGCTCCTCGAGGTCGGCAGAGGTTACGCGTTCTGGAGCCAATTCATACTCTACAGCCTCAATTCTAACATTCTCAAATAGCATTTGTTCCTCCATCATATTTCAAATGCGCGTAGGCAAAAGATTGTGTATTTTACCACAAATCAGTCAACCTACTCAATTAGCAATACCTTCTAACAGCGTATTGTATTAGAAAAAAGTGTGAATGAATATTTTTTACTTCGCAGTGTGGGAAATTGTGGCACTACCGATGATAGGTCATTATCCCATATTGACACAACATTGTGAGTTGTATTCTTTGTGCATAAGTCGTACAAATGGTGTCAAAATCTCGTATGGGCAGATCTCCTGAGGAAGAAAGGTCAATTCATGCTTTATCCGGTAGAGAGTATAACATCAATTTTAATTATACATAACTTTAATAGTGGACTACAGAGGATAGCTACGAAAGCGCCTCATGACAGGTCATTTTTGTTTGTGTTTTGATTGATTGGCAAAAATTGACAATCATATTGCGTCGAAATCGATAATGATAGCGACGTTGGTCTCGTTAGAAAGGGTTAGAATACCGAATTACTGTATCATCAATTCGGGTAAATGTCTAGTCCCAAATTTGGCATAAAAGGGTGGTAAGAGAGTACTAGCGGAGTTGCAAGGAGAAATTGCCGCACAGTTTACGAATTTTGCAATTTTCGTAATCTGTGCGGCTTGTGAGGCGTGGTAATTGTACGATTTAATGGCTTGCTGCTTCTTCAAACCGTTTCATCGTCAGCCGAGACGGCACCGGCAGGTATTGATCCCAATGTAAGATCTCATCGAGATGATAAACGCCCCGAACGACCTCGCGTGTGGTAGGATCGATAAGTCGGATGGCACCGTCAAGGGTTTCGATGGCTTTAGCTTTGTTTAGGGCTTCGGCAACTTCATTGGGCAGTTCAATCGCTTGTAAATTGATGCCGTTGAGGGCAATGCCCATCGGTTTGAGGCGCTCGACTAAAGTTTGGCTCAGTTGGCGCTCGAAACGGTCACGAGTGGCCGGATTGAACAGATCGCGCACGGTATGGTTGCCAATGAGCTTGCGCAAGACGATATCGACG
>JAGRBY010000349.1 GCA_020433835.1 Anaerolineae bacterium
TTATTCGTAATAAATCAGCGTTGGATTAACCCCAATAGGTCGATTGAGGGCGTCTAAGTGACTGTCACCTTTAGAACGTGTGCAAATTTTTTCACATTCTAGACAATCAATAATGAACCCATTGTTCTTGTCGTTAAGGAGAGTATTTATGGAAACTGCATATATAACCGGCTGGGGTGTTTGTATGCCAAACAACCCAGTAAGTAACCGTGAAATCGAAAATGTACTTGGGAAAATCGATGGACGAACTTCTCCCGTTAAAGATCTCATCTTAGAACGGAATGGCATTAAATTTCGCTACTATGCCATCGATCCGGCCACCGGAAAACAAACCCATAACAATACAGCCTTAACGGCTGAAGCTATTCGGGAGATGGCTCGTAGCAGCGGCTTTTCCTTAGAAGAGATAGAATGTCTGGCGTGCGGAACATCTTCCCCGGATCAAATCATTCCTAATCATGCCTGTATGGTTCATGGCGAGCTAGGAAACCCACCTTGCGAAGTTGTAGCTACATCAGGTGTGTGCTGCTCTGGAATGACGGCTTTGAAATACGGCTTTATGAATGTTGCCGCGGGGTTAGTTAACAACGCTATTGTTACCGGCTCTGAATTAGCTTCGGCGCACCTGCGAGCATCACATTTTAATGCTGAAGTCAAAGCCAAAAAAGGCTTTAAAGACGTGGTCAAACAGGTAAAAAATCAGCTCAGCCAAATCGACAGCTTCGAGTCGGCCAAACAACGTTTAAAAGAGCTGCCCTACATTGCGTTTGAAAATGAATTTTTACGCTGGATGTTATCCGACGGAGCCGGGGCCTTATTGATTACCAATAAACCGCGTGAAGATAGATTTTCGCTGCGTGTCGATTGGATGGAAGTGGTTTCGTACGCTAACGAATTAGAGCCGTGTATGTATTGGGGTGCGGTGAAACAAGAAAACGGAGACTTCACCACCTGGCGACAAAACGGACAAGACACAGAGACCTTATTGCGTGACGGATTTTTTAATCTCACGCAAGATGTACGGGTCTTGGCAGATAATATTATAGAAGTAGGCTTTCAAAAATCATTTAAGAGAGTTCAAGAAAAGCATCAGGGCACGCCTGATGCAATCGATTGGCTCTTACCACATTATTCATCTGATTTTTTCCGTCAGCCAATCTATGATAAATTGGTCGAGAATGACTTTGTTATTCCCTACGAAAAATGGTTTACTAATCTTCCCTATAAAGGCAATACCGGTTCAGCTTCTATTTACATTATGCTAGAAGAACTGATGAATTCAGGTCGTGTCAAAGAAGGCGATACCATTTTGTGCGCCGTACCGGAAAGTGCTCGCTTCTCGTTTGCTTATATGCATCTTACTGTCGTATAAACCGAGAACGTATGCAAAAATCTAACCCTTGGCTTGTCTTTCCCAAACCCAATCCCCAAGCAAACCTACGCTTGTTTTGCTTACCCTACGCCGGAGGCAAAGCCTCTATATTTCAAACATGGCCCGAGATGCTGCCGGCTGAAGTTGAACTCTGTGCCATCCAACTTCCCGGCCGCAGCGATCGGCTGAGCGAACCGGCTTTTACCAGCATGCCTCTTTTAATCGAGGTCATGCTGCCTCATCTACTGTCTTATCTCGATAAACCCTTTGCTGTGTTTGGCCACAGTATGGGCGGGCTAATTGGTTTTGAACTAACGCGCTATTTGCGCCGACAGCACACGATACAACCCGTTTGTTTATTCATGTCGGCCTGCCGAGCGCCCCACGTGTCATTAACTTATTCGCCCCTGCATATGTTGCCCGATTCCGCATTTAAGGCCGCGCTGCGCTATATTAATGGCACCCCGGAACCCATCCTGCAAAATGAGGCATTTATAGATCTGCTGCTGCCTACACTGCGGGCGGATTTTGCGTTGTCTGAAACGTATCGCTATTATGAAGAGGCTTTGCTTGACTGTTCGATCTGTGTGTTTGGTGGCAAACAAGATAAACTCGTTAGCTACTCCGCTCTAAACGCCTGGCAGGAACAAACCCAGGGTCAATTTCAGCTCCACATGCTGCCCGGCGATCACTTCTTCTTAACCAGCGCTCAATTACGACTGGTAGGGGCTATAAGCCATGAACTCGATCACCTAAAGATTATTTGACAGGAACCTTGTTTTCTTTAAGAGTTCCTGTATCTATTAAATTAATACACTACCTTTGCACTTTAAAGTATTATGGCAAAAAATCAGGGTTTTTAGCGTTAAAAAAACGTCTTTTAGACATCAAAACCCTGGTTTCTAAAAAAGTGCAACCATCGTCATTAATAGTTAAAAAGATAAGCTCATGTTCAAATTTTTTAAACGTAATCGTCGTACGTCGCAAACTATCGAACAACACGACCAAAACGACCACCACCTTATTACCTTAAAAAATGTAGTTAAGGCTTATGATACGGCAGCCGGACCGTTTTTAGCACTTAAAAATATCACTTTACAGATCGATGCCGGCGAATTTGTGACGATTGTTGGCAAATCAGGGAGTGGTAAATCAACCCTGATCAATATGATAACCGGCATTGATCGACCTACCTCAGGGGAGGTTTGGATTGGGGGCACCGCCGTGCATACCCTCAGTGAAGGCCAGATGGCCATTTGGCGCGGCAAACAAATTGGCTTGGTTTTTCAATTCTTTCAACTGCTGCCGACCCTGACCGTTGTAGAAAACGTTATGCTGCCTATGGATTTTTGTAACGTCTATACCTATGCAGAACGAGAGCAGCGAGCCTTGGATCTCCTTGAGCAGGTTGAGATGGCAGATCAAGCCTACAAACTCCCTACCGCGATATCGGGAGGGCAGCAGCAGCGTGCAGCTATCGCCAGAGCGATGGCCAACGATCCACCTATGATTATTGCCGACGAACCAACCGGCAACCTCGACTCTAAAACGACAGCATCAATTTTGGATCTCTTCAAACGCCTGGTCAAAGGAGGAAAAACCATCTTAATTGTTACCCACGATAACGATCTGGCCAATCAGGGGACACGAACCATCTCCATTGCCGACGGGTTAATCGAAAGCGATACCAGCCTCATCAATATCCCGCTTCCTGTCGCTTACGCGTGAACACCCTATGAAACTTTTACCTCCTCGCTGGCGTAAGGTCTTCCGAGACATGCAAAACAACCGGTCGCGGACAATACTTGTTGTCATTTCTATTGCGGTCGGTGTATTTGCCATAGGGGTTGTTTCCGGCTCGCAGACGGTTTTGTTAGAAACCTTGAATAAAAGTTATGCCGCCACAAACCCCTCAAGCGGTCGCGTATTTTTGGCTGACACCTTTGGCGATGACATTGTTGAGACAATTGACGGTTTGCGCGAAATTGACGTGGCCCAAGGCTATCAAGAATTTAGCGTTCGCTTTCGCCTTAACGACGAACCGGATTGGCGTACACTTTATATCAGAGCTTTTGATTCCTATGAAGATATGGAAATCGACAAGATCTGGCACGAAGCCGGCGAATGGCCCCCACCGGACAAAAAACTACTGCTAGAACGAACCTCTCTCAATTGGATTGGAGCAAAAATTGGTGATACGGTCACTATCGAAACCCCGGCCGGCCACGTTCGCCACCTGGAAATTGTCGGCACAGCCCACGACCAAAGCGGGCCGCCCACGGCATTAACAGGACGAATACGGGGATATATCAGCCGCAACAGCTTAGAATGGCTCGATCAACCCTCCCAATTTAACCGGTTAACCTTTGTTGTGTCTAAAAATCGGCTTGATAAAAGCTACATCGAAACCGTAAGCGATCTGGTACGGAGTAAGCTTGAAGACGCTAACTTAGAGATTTATTTCATCGTCATTCCGAATCCGGGCGAACATCCGGTTGATGACATTCTTCAACCGCTGCTTTATATTCTCACCGGGTTGGGTGTATTGGCTTTAGTATTGAGTGGTTTTTTGGTTATTAACACCATTTCCGCACTCCTTGCCCAACAAACGCGCCAAATTGGCATGATGAAGGCCATTGGAGCACGACGCAGCCAAATTATTTCACTCTATTTTGTGACAGTGATTATTTACGGGCTGCTCTCGCTGTGTATCTCTATGCCCCTGGGGATGGGTGGCGCGTGGGCGTTTACGCGCTTTATGACCAATTTCTTTAATGCGGATCTGGAGCACTTTTTTGTTCCCATTGAAGCAATGCTCTTACAAATTGGGGTCGGCCTGATGGTTCCGCTTTTAGTGGCTATTTATCCCATTATAGCAGGCACGCGCGTAACGGTACGTGAAGCAATAAACGATTATGGTTTAGGTCAAGGAAAATTTGGAACCAGCGCTATTGATCGGCTATTGCAGGGATTAAAAGGTCTATCCCGCCCCATGATGATCTCACTTCGCAATACATTCCGACGTAAAGCACGCTTAATCCTTACCCTGCTAACCCTAACCGTGGCCGGCTCAACCTTTATCACGATATTCAGCGTTCGAGATTCGCTCAAAAAAACGCTGGATCAAACCCTAAATTATTGGAGTTATCATCTCGATATCGCTTTTGAGAAAGAGTACCGAGCTGTGGAGATTACCCGAGTAGCTGAGAAAGTTCCTGGGGTAGCACGTATTGAAACCTGGGGTGATAAACGCGTAAACCGCGTTCGATCTGACGGGCGGGAGAGTGATACTATTACCATGTATGGCCTGCCCGCCGACACAAAAATGCTTCAACCCATTTTGCTGGAAGGGCGCTGGCTGCTGCCTGACGATACCGATGCCATAGTGATTAACTCAGATTTACAACAAGGGGAGTCTGATCTCAAAGTTGGCGGTACAATTGTGTTACGGATAGGATCACGTGATACAACCTGGCATATTGTTGGTGTTGTACAAAGTACGATCATAGGCTCTTTTGTCTATACGAATTATCCCTATTTCGCTCAGGTAGTGCACGAAGTGGGAAAAGCGGGCCGCGCTCAAGTTATCACCGATACAGATGATCTGGAAGAGCAGCTCAATATTGGCGAAGCATTGGCCTCCCAGTTGGAGCGAGCCGGTTTGAAGATTGCAGCTATCCGCCCCGTAACTGAATTTCGAGGGACTATTCAGTTTGCTTTTGATTTTTTAATCAGTTTTCTGCTGATTATGTCGGTGATTCTCGCCGTTGTCGGGGGGTTAGGACTATCCGGAACCATGAGCATCAACGTTTTGGAGCGGGTCCGCGAGATCGGGGTTATGCGGGCTATTGGAGCCTCTAACTCAGCCATCCTCCAGCTTGTGATTGTTGAAGGGGTGATTATTGGCTTACTGAGCTGGTTTATTGGTGTCATTGTGGCAGTACCCATGAGCAAAATTATTAGTGACCAAGTGGGTATTCAGCTCTTACAAGATCCGCTTCAATTTACATTTTCGATAAATGGAACGCTCATCTGGCTCATCATTGCGATTATCTTAGCGGCGGTCGCCAGCATCCTGCCCGCACGAGCTGCGTCGCAGCTAACGGTTCGTGAAGTATTGGCTTACGAGTAGGCTATACACTCCGGTCTACATAAAAGAACAGATATCGGCTTTGAGTCCCTTAAAACTCGCCATTATTCCAGGTTCGATACTGTTCAACTGTCTAGTGTGCTTGATAGAATTTTCGTCTATTATTAGGGGCGAGACGAGAGGAGACGAATACCACAATTCCTATCTAAGAGCGTGGGTTTTGTTGCTTAAATTCAACAATTCTCTATCTAGGGCAAAGACCCGATAGATTTTGGCCCGAAAGTTACAGTATCGCAAAGGTCTGGTCTAAATCTGTTAGGTCTTGTTACCCTGAGAATTACTGGCCCAGGTGGCGTATTATGGACTTATACTGTAAAATACAGCCTCCATTGCTATGATGCCTGTGTCAAAGTGCCTCGTTCTACTTCATACTCCTCCACTACCGGTACTACCATGGTGGTAAGTCATCGGATGATTAAATTATCCAGTCGTTCAATTTAATTCATTTTCTAGCCAACAAGGGGGTTAATATGGCTAACATCAAGACCAAAAAAGGTGTAATTGGAATTTTAACCGGCGGCGGGGACGTGCCTGGTCTCAACCCGGCTATCCGTGCGGTAACCATTCGTGCTATTCGAGAAGGGTACCAGGTTGTTGGGCTTCGTCGGGGTTGGGGTGGCGTTATCGATATTATTCGCGATAAAGACGCCGACAACAGCAAAAACTACCAAATCCTCACCGAGGATGTTGTAAACCGGGCCGGGCGAACTGGGGGAACGTTCATTCACACGTCTCGAACGCGCCCCAGCCACGTTGCGAAAGCCAACGTTCCGGCTCACCTCCAAGAGACTTATAGCGAAGAGATGAATGACCTGACTCCGGAGGTTCTTAAAAACCTGGACTATCTGGGCATTGATTATCTCATTCCCATCGGTGGCGATGATACGCTAAGTTATGGCGTTCGCTTGTTTAAAGAGGGCGTTAATGTTGTTGCTATTCCAAAAACAATGGATAATGACGTTCCCGGAACAGATTATTGCATTGGGTTTAGTACTTGTGTAACAAGGACTATTGAAATGACTCATGCATTAAGAACTAGCGCAGGTTCACATGAAAGGTTTCTTGTGATTGAAGTTTTTGGGCGTTATGCAGGATTTTCAGCTCTACTACCTACAATGGCAGGTGCCGCTAACAGATGTGTTATTCCAGAACACAAATTTGATATAAATAGATTAACAGAATTAATGGTTTATGATAGAGAAAATAATCCTAGTAAGTATTCCGTTGTTTTGGTATCTGAAGGTGCAATGTTAAATGAAGCCTCAGAAATGACTTTTGAAGATCATGAAACTGATATGTTTGGTCACAAAAAACTAGGCGGAATTGGTGATTTAGTCTCTAAGAAAATGAAAGAACTTTCAGTAAAATACGGTAAGGGAAATAGAGTTAATGTTATAAATCAACGTTTAGGATATATGGTAAGAAGTGGTAATCCAGATTCTATTGACTCAATTGTACCTATGGCTTTTGGTAATTTGGCACTTGATTTAGTTCTTGAAGGATCTTCCGGCAGACTGGTTACATTAAAAAATGGTCGTTACGATAATGCTCCTATTGAAATTGTAACAAGCTATAAAAAAGTTGTAGATGTTGATAAATATTATAATGTAGATCGTTTAAGACCTCACTACAAGAGTTTTGAGTCTAAGCCATTATTTATTATGGCAAGTGACTAAAAATTCATTCTTGACGTTTTATGCATTAAAAATAATTGCTATAAAATCTGAAAGCCCAGTTATTAACTGGGCTTTTTTATTTTTAAAATTTTATTCCAATTCCTAAATTAAAACTGAATCTTGTTGTTACTTTTTTAATTGTTATATTCTCAAGATAATAGCGAATTCCAACTCCATAAATAAAAGTTTCATTGTAATCATTCTTATATCTTGAATTAATGTAAACTGACTCTTCTGATCCATAATTGATAAAGATTGGACTGATATATCTTCCATCTGATATGGAAAGATTTTTAACTCCATAATGAATAGAATTTGTTAATTGGCCAAACTTTATCGGAATTTGAATTCCTAAACCAATAGTATAAGCATTTACTGAGTAGGTTTCATCGGGTGAATAACGACCTGTAGAAAATGCAATTTGCATTATAATATTCTCAAACTCTTTAACGCTAAAATTAAAACTGAATTCAAAATTTTCTGCTCTATTGCTCATAAAGTTAAGAA
>JAGRBY010000034.1 GCA_020433835.1 Anaerolineae bacterium
ATCCCGACATCGAGATTGTGGTTAACCTCACCATACCGGCGGCGCACTATGAGGTGAGTTTAATGGTGGTCGATGCCGGTAAATCGGTCTACAGCGAGAAACCGCTGGCGATCAAACCTGAGGATGCGCAACGGCTGCTCGATGCGGCGCAGGCCAACAATGTGCGGATTGGCTGTGCGCCCGACACCTTTTTAGGCGGCGGCCTGCAAACGTGTCGCAAGCTGATCGATGACGGCGCGATTGGTCGACCGGTGGCCGCCACCGCCTTTATGATGAGCCACGGGCCAGAAGCGTGGCACCCCGACCCCGAATTTTTCTACCAACCGGGGGCCGGTCCACTGTTCGATATGGCTCCGTATTACCTGACAGCGCTCATCTCGATGCTGGGGCCGATCAAGCGTGTGACCGGCTCGGCCCAGATCTCTTTTCCCGAACGCACTATCGGCAGTGGGGCGAAAGCCGGACAAAAAATACAGGTCAACACCCCAACGCACGTCGCTGGCGTGCTCGATTTTGCCAGTGGGGCGGTGGCGACGCTAATCACCAGCTTCGACGTGTGGGGCGCACAACTTCCTCGCATCGAAATCTACGGCAGCGACGGCACGCTGGCCGTACCCGACCCCAATACCTTCGGCGGGCCGGTGCTGCTGCGCCGCGCCGATGAGCGCGAGTGGAGCGAGGTCGCGTTGACGCACGGTTACATCGAAAATAGTCGGGGGTTAGGGGTGGCCGATTTAGCCTACGGCTTACAGTCCGGTCGCGCTCATCGCGCCAGCGGCCAGATGGCTTACCACGTCGTCGAGGCCATGCAGTCGATTCTGGATGCCTCGGAGGCGGGGCGGCACATTGCGCTGGCGAGTACGTGTCCGCAACCCGTGCCGCTGCCTGTTGGGTTAAAGGCGGGCACGTTGGATGCGTAGTCGATCACGCTTCTCCCCCTGACTTTCTTTCATAATAATTTAGCGCTGAAGGATCGCCGCCATGTTGGTACCGACCAGCAGAGGTTCGCTGCGCCCGGGCATCAGAAAGCGTTCCTTATCGGTGAAGTCGAGCGGCCAGTAAACACTGAGCAGATCGAGTAGGGTGAGCAGCGAAAAGGTGCAGGCGTTTGGTAAATATTTGACGGTCAAGCGTATGGTGCCAAACAGTTCATCCTCGGTGATGGAGCCGAAACTGCCGGTGGTGTGCATCAGTTCGACAAATTTGTTGAGCGTGTGTTCATCGGCCTTGGGAATGTTGCGGATAGCAAATGAGGCCATAGAGGAGATGTGCTGTTTATCAATTTTACCGTCTTGTTTTTTACTCATTGTTGTTCTCCCTCCGTCAATGTAAGTTGCCCCCAGTATAAAGGAAAAAGCCGAATGGTATTGGTTATTTGCGTGCCAAGTTTCCGTCATTTTCCTGACGAAGTAGGCGATGGAGAATACGTTTTCCTTACGCTTCTCTGAAAATAGCAGGTAGCGGTTAGCTGTTAGCCGTTAGCATAAAATTTTCATTGTCGTTGCTGTCGCGCAGCTTCTGTCGCACTCTTCTGAAAATAACCCCTCACCCCCAACCCCTCTCCCTTAGGGAGAGGGGAGTCGCGTTAGCGACGGGGTGAGGGCTAAAAGATTTTCATTGTCGCTGTCGTCCTGTAAGGACTGTTTGACCCCCTTGAAAATACGGTAGTCAGATATCGATAGTCGGATATTTTCATTATTGTGCGTGAGGTATAGGGGCGCGTGGATATTTGTTCACGCGCCCCTATTGTTTATTGTAATGAAGCGACTGCTACTTATATTGTCGATGGCATTTCAATATCAAACCCTTTGTTCTTGGGCGGGCCGATTTTATCGATATCAAATGAGTAGGCCAGGAAGTAAAGCGTGTTTTTGATGCCCAAGTAGTAGGATCGCATTCTGATATCTTGGTTATCATCGGCGATAGGAGTACTGAGCATAAATATCCAGGCGATATCTAAGTTGCGTTTGATATCCTCTTTGTTCCAGGTTTTGATGCGCAGTTCGCCGGTTTGCGGTTTCGAGTCTGGTTCATTGCCATTGAGGGAGATGCCGAAGCGTTTGGATAAGTAGGTGATGACCGCATCGCTGCCCTGCAAGTAGGCATCGACATAGCCCTCGCCATTTTTGACAAGCGAAACAGGAATACTGCCCTTGATCCCTTCTTTCGCTCCATAGAGATGATTTTTTATGCTTTCGACTTGCCAGATCATAGTTTTACCCCTTTCCATTATGACCATTGTGACCGTTGCGATAATGATGATCGGCTTGCGAGTTGTGGGCTGCCATCAACGGCAGCGAGTGGATGGCATCGGTGCTGCCTAGCATAAAGGCAACCTGGTCGGCACCTTTTTTAAGCCCGTTGGCGACGATGACCTCATTGAGCAAGCGCACCAGTTCGGGAACCGGATAGCTGCGCAGCACTTCCAGAATCGACTCATCGTGCTTGACATCGAAGATGGTGTGCTTGAATTCCGGCGGCGCGATTAATTCTTTAATGAGTATGCCGTCGCGTTTAAGCGGAGCCAGCCCCAGCGGGCGCAAGGTCGACGTGAGATACGCGGCCAGATTTTTTTCCATCAAGGTCATGGTAACGTGGCCCGATAGGCACTCGGCACCGTATTGGGCTGCCAGCCGGCGTAAACCCTGGTTGGTGTAGTCGCGGACGATGGTTTGTAGTACAGTTTCACCTGCTTTAACCAACTGGGCTGCAGCCGGTTTGACGGCCTTATTCGGATCGAAGGTAAAAAGAACCGTCATTTGGACTTTGTAGGGAATGTTGTCGTGGCTTAGTACTTCTTCAAAGTAAAAGTTGCCGACATAGATACTGGTTTTAACCGGCGCGAGCGCCCGTTCGACGACGGGCATGATCCAGCGGAGGCCGGGGGCAATCGTTCGCTTGTACTGACCCCAGCGCATAACCGGCGTAATATGGTTATCGGGGGTAAAAATAAAACCGAATAATCTGAGGAACCATAACAATACTCTCATCATTTTTCTGTCTCCTTACTCCAAAAGCCTATCTTTATTTTTATTATCAGGTGATCGCAATGGGGAGTAAGCATCCTTGGGGAACGAACAGTTGCATCCAAGGATGCCTGCTCTGCGGTCTACCGGTTTATTACATCATTGTGCGTTCACTTATCGCTCGTCTTCGCGATGGGTTATTCTGGCAAGGAAAAAAACTACTCCCACTGCACCGGCTAACCCTGCCGTTAGAATGATCCACAAAAATGTCCAGATATTAATTGTTATATCATACATTTAGCACATCTCCTCTAAATAAACCCGCACCTATACCTAACATCAGTATAACCTAAAAGGTTAGAAATAGTTTGCTAATACAATGCCATAATACAGACAACTTCCTGACACGTTCTGTCAAAAGGCCTGATTTTTCTGATATAACTGTGTTGTGGATGGGTTTTTGCCGGGTGGTAAGGTTTATGAGTTACGCAGTTCAAAAAGTGACTGTCACCTTGTTCGTTCGCCCAACTGCGTAACTCATGAGGTTATTGCCTGGCTTTATGTTATTGGACCTGGGGATCGTGATACTTGAGGTTAAGGCTGTAACCGACGCCGCGAATGTTTTCAATATATTGATGGGCGTCGTCTTCGTCGGGCTGAATACGTTCGCGAACGCGCCGAACCAGACTTTGGACGTTGTTATAATCACGCAGCCGGTCGTACTCGCCCCAAACACCGCGACCAATATCGCTAAATTTACAGCGTGGGTTATGGGGAAAATCGACGGCTTGCCGGTAAAGAACAAGCAAGAGTTTGTACTCCATCTCCGCCAAATTGATCCACTGACCCTCGACCCAAACATCGTAGCCCGGTATCCCTTCATCAAGCCAGGGGCTGTGGGGGTTGGCATAATTGGGCGGGGGTGGGCTGAGCTGTTTACACAGCTCACGGACTGCATGCAGCGCGTGAAAGTAAATAGCCAGTTCGTGGTTGAAATAGAACGTGTCGGCGTTGTAAGAAGCCAGACGTTCCACAGTTTTTAGCAATAGTCCGGCCTGATAGAGTTTGGGCGATTGACCCAATCGTTGGATGGCTCGCCGCCGAATGTGATTGATTACGGTCAGTGCTTTGCGCATTTCCGGGCTGGCGTCGGGGTCAGCAATGTCCTCTTCTGCGTTTAACCCGATATGAAGATATTCTTCCAGCTTTTTGCGATCTTGATAGTCGAGTTGATCGGCCAGATCAAACTTAACGGCGTTTTCCAGCGTTACAAATTCCTGTACCAAAGGGCCTGGCCCAAACTCAGCAAAATCAATGAGCCAGGCCCGGCCTCGACCATCCACTACCATTGTATCGCCGCTGAGGCTGCCATGAATGATACCCCATTTAATGGAAGCCTCAAGGGGAATGGTCTTGTCAACCAACGCAGTTAAAAGCTGCAGCGCCGACTCGTCGAAACGTGCAAAATCGTCAATCGCTCCCTTTGTTTGGAGTGTGGTGATGCATCTCTGTAGCACCGGTGTGGTCAAAAAATTCTTATCGGCAACGTAAGGCAAAAAGGCCTCCATCACCGGCGCTGACTGCGTGACACTGACTTTTTGCTGATGGTAATGCGCCAGAGTCCGATCAAACAGATAATCGAGGACGCGAATAATCGCGTCAGCCGGGTTACGCCGATAGAATTCGGTCAGGGTGACCACATCCTCTAAACGGGTATCGGTTAAGGTGTAGGACAGCGCGGCATAATGGGTGGTCTCGATCAGCTGGCTTGATCGGGAGGTGCTGCCTTCGGTTGCTGTGGGGTTGGCATACTTTTCGTGGCCGGCGCTCTCGCGTTGAACGGCGTCCCGCAGGCCGCAAACGACCACGTAACGGGCCAGAAGTCCATCTTCTGAGAAGGTATAGACCCCTAATATGACTTTGTTGCGACCAACGGCAAAGCGGTGCGCGATATTGATTTGGTGACTGCTATAGAACAACGCGCCCAATACGTCTTCCAGCTCTTCTACGCGTGATGAAAAATAGACGTTATCCAGTTGCGGCTCGATTAGGGTGATTAAATGGGGCAGCGATAAATTCGATGATTTAGCCCAGTGCATGGCGAGCTGCCAGTTAATGCGCACGTGTTCGGCAAATACGCGCTCTACGCCGCGAATAATTTCATCGATCCCTTCATCTTTGCCGATAAAGTTGACCGCCGGTGGCAGCCTGTCTAAGCGTGGCCCCAAAGCCTCACGCGCATGCTCATAGCTGGGATAGGCTGTGAGAATAATTTTGGGGATAGGACGATATTTAGCCTGCTGCGCCCAGATAAGACCGCTGATGTCTTGTTCGTCATTATCATCTTCCATCCGAACATCAAGGATAATAAGATGAACGTGGTGAACGTGCAGTTTTTCTTCAGCCTCGGCCAGGGTATAAGCGCGATAGACACGATAACCAACTTTGGCCAGCAATTCGGCGTGGACATCGAGGTAGGGCGTTGAGTTGTCGACAAAGAGAATTGTTTTTTGTTTCATGGTCGTTTTAATGGAATTGCAGTTAAAAACAAGATTTGTAGGGCAAACTTAAGTTTGTCCTACGGTGACGTTATTAACTAAGGGTTGGTAGTTCATACTTTTCAGGGTCGGCAGCTTCTTTTATGAGGTGGCCGTTTGTTGCGGGAGTTTGACTCACCTCGGTTTCGATGGGCAGGATGATTTGCATAGTTGTGCCGTGTTGGTTGGTGGCATCGAGCCGAACTTCTCCCAAGTAGGTTTGGAAAATTGTCCGGGCCAGCATCAGGCCGATACCGGAGCCTTTGCTGCCTTCCGGTTTGGCAATGGGCTGCTTGAAAATTTTGGCCTGGACGGCATCCGGAATGCCGGGGCCGGTGTCTTCAATGCAGATTTCAATATGGCCATCAAGCAGTTGGGTAGTAATGGTAATTTGTTTGGGGGCTGACTCCGCCAGTTCCATAGCATAAACGGCATTGTCGATAATCAGTTCGAGGCCGCGCCGCAGCCATTCCTGGCTGGCGCGGACGGTGGCCCGGCTATCCAACCCCGGCTGAAGGTCGAGCTGGAGATCGACGGACTGATAGCGATTTTGCTGCCAGCGGCGTTCAAGATAGGTTCTCAGCGTGGCGTTAATTTTGACGGAGTTGATGGCATCTTCGTAAGATAAGGGCGCGGTGACGGGAATATCTTTGATGCCGACAATCGTGTGATCGAGCTGCTCAAGCTGCTGCCGAATTTCAGCGGTGAGCTGCTCCTCCGGCAGCGAGGCTCGAATGAGAGCCACCTGACCCCGGGCAATACCCACCTCACGGCGGATACTGTGGCCCCAGGTGGTGCTGGCCATGCGGATCCAATCGGTGGCGGTGTGGCTGCCAATGTAGCCTTTTATCTTTTTCATCTCCTCAAACTGCCAGGCGCGGTCAATAGCCACGGCAGCATAACTGGCTAAAATTTCCAACTGTTTCACCTGCCGCTCAGCAAAATGCATCGGCGTTTTGTTGCGAACATACAGTACGCCCATCGCCTGGCCCTGGCTTAACAGCGGCACCCCCAAAAAGGCCCGGCAGCCCTGATCGATCAACTTTGGATTAACCTCAGGCGATAGGGTAGTATCCGTAATAAAGATCGGTTGACCCTGCTCAATAATTCGGCGCGAGATGCCGTGTCTCCGCTCTTGGGGATTATAGTACTGTAGACTGCTGTGCTTATCAACCTTAAAGCCCTGCTTAAAGGCGTCTACCTCTGTATCCCAGAACAACCCAACGGCCTCGTCGGTGTTGGACAGACGCATTGCCTCGCTTAAAACCAAATCTAATATTTTGCTCAGCTCTAATGTGCCGGCCAGAAGTACAGCGATATTGCGCAAGTCATTCGACTCGGCCAGGCTCTCATTGGCCTGTTGGTAAAGCTGGGCGTTGTTGATAGCGTTAGCCAGTTGATCGGCCATAGTTTGCAGCGTGGCGATATCTTCAGGGTGCCAATCACCAGCCACGGTGCTTTGAACATCGAGCACGCCGATGACTTTGCCACGAACAATAAGAGGAAACGCCATTTCCGCCTGGGTGTGCGGCAGCGTACAAACGTAGTGGGGGTCGCTGCTAACATCGGGGGCTAACCACGCTTTGCCCAATTGGGCTACGGTGCCGACAATACCTTGGCCTTTAAGCAACTTGTGGCCTTGCGCTAATCGGCTGTCGTTTTCAGGATAAGCGACTTTCAAATCAATGGTTTTATGGTTGTCACTCATCAGGAAAACGCCGGTGTGGTAGAACCCAAAGTTGTCGCAGATAAGCCGGCTGGTTTCGGCTAACAAGATGTCGATGTCGAGAATGGCCGTCGCCCGCTGTGCTACTTCAGCCGCCATATTGAGCAGATAGGCTTTGCGTTGGGCATCTTCAAACAAAGAGGCGTTTTGAATAGCAACGCCGGCTTGCGCGGCCAGCGACTCAAGCGCCTGGAGATGTTCCTGATCAAAAGCGTCATACTGATCGTGCTCAACATCAATAACGCCTATAACCTCACGGCCCCATAGAATAGGCACCGCTAACTCTGAGCGCGTTTCGCTATCATAGTTTATATAGTCATAATTCAGCTTGATATTATTGACCAACTGCGATATCCGTTTCTTGGCCGTTGTGCCTACAACACCAATAGGCGACGGGGCGGTCAGGTCGATAACGCCTATTCTTTCGCGCAGTTGCTTGAGATGCCGGCGGGGATAAGCCGCCACAAAATCAAGCTTGCTGCCACTCACGCGGGCCAAATGGCTTGAGCGTGAAGCGCCCGTAAGTTTCCGGGCTTGCTGGGCGATAATAAACAGCAATTCTTGGGGATCGAGGGTGCTGCTCAAGGCGCGGGCGGCCTCATACAGTGTGGCTTGAATACGGGCCTTTTTTTCGGTGCCTTCAAACAACTGGGTGTTGCGAATAGCGACGGCGGCCTGATTAGCAAACAGCCGAATATTGTTAAGTTCGTCTTCAATAAATCGATGCTCAGTGCGGTAGCTGACCACCATAACGCCGACCTTGAAACCTCGCACCATTAGAGGGACTCCGGCTGAGGCGTGGATCTTCTCAACCTTGGCAAAAGTATCGTTCATAATTGGGTCAGATGCGCGGTCGTGGGCAATGTGAATTTTATCGAGTTGGAGTATCTTTTGAATAGTGGACGGGGCGGTGCTGCCCGTATCGGGTCTGATGAGCTTGTCGAGATGTGTGACGCCCGTCGTTATGGGGGGAAAATCAATCTTGCGGGTTTCCTGATCATAGGTGTAGAGTGTGACGACATCAGCACTGAGCACCTCCTGCGTCTTTTTGACGATAGCCTTGAGCGTGCTCTTTAAGTCGCCTAAAACTGTGGCCTCGGCTACCTCGCGGGCGGCGTTGCGTGTTTCGCTTACTTGCTCCAGCAAGCGGGCATTTCTTAGGGCTAAAGCGGCGTGGTTGGCAAAAATCTGGGCCGTTTCTTGCTCTTTCTCCGAGAAATCACGCTCGCTTTCAAAATTGACATACAGTACCCCTAACAGTTCATCGCCAATGCGCAGCGCCACGCCTTGAAAACTTTGGGCTTTGATATGCTCCAGAAACCGGCGCGTGGTTTTGCCTAAATAGTGGTAGTGCTGTTTATCGGCCACGTTTTTAACACCAACCCATTGCGACTCCATAATCGTATGGGCAGTGCCGCCTCGCCGGGGTTCGACCTTTTGAAAAATGTCCCACGAATCGACTGTAATGCCAACTGCAACGGCTTTTTCTTGAACAAAGCGGTTTTGGCAGGCATCGTACGGTAAAATTACGGCCGAATCGGCCTGTAAAACGGTCTGGGCGCTGTGGACGATTTGTTGTAAAACATCCTGCAAACTGGCTACCCCGGCCAGGGCTTCGGCGGCCCGGCGCATATATTCCAACTGTTTTATGCGGCGGGCGCTGTCGAAGGCGATGGCCGCCTGGTTTACGTAGAGCTGGAGGGCGTTGATTTCCGCCTCGGAAAAGTGGCGCGGCTCTGCATAATGGAGCCACATCACGCCGATGCGCTTGCCTTCCAGGGAAAGGGGCAGGCACAAAGCCGCCCGAATGCCGCGTTCATATACGGTGGGATTAACCCGATTGTCTTCTTTATAGGTATCTTCGATGATTTCGCACTGCCCGGAGTGCAGCACCTGCATGGACAGCCCAAAGGGGCGCACCAGATATTTAATATCAACTTTTCTATCCGCACCCACCGTATCCAGATATTCGGCGCGACCGTTTTGATCGATCAAGATCAGGCTGGCGCCGGTGGCATTGGCGGCAGAGTAGGCCAAATTCACAATATCGTGCAGCACTTCATCCGGATCATGTGAAGAAACCAGCGCGTTGCTGGCTGCAAAGAAAGAACTCATCTGTTGGGTGGCAAAGCGAGTCTTTTGCAGTAGGCGGGTGTTATCAATGGCTGTGGCAGCGGTGTTGGCAAAGGTCGAAACCGCTTCGATATCTTTGGGCGAAATGTGGGTTTGGGTAAATTTGTTGTCGGCAACCAACAGACCGATGGTCTGGTCGCGGGCTATCAGCGGCACCACAATTAAGGGCGGCCCCGGCTTGAAGGCCTCGACAAACTCAGCCGGAATATCGCCAAAATTCTTGGCTGTAATCAAAAGATGCCGACCCTGAACCATCACCTGTGAAAAAATATCCGTGCTGTCGGCCTCAACCGGCAGCGTTAAAGTACGCAAGGCGTGATTGATCGGCGTGGGCGTCAGGGCGTTATGCTCCAGTGTTTCCAGATAGTTCGAAAAATTAAATCCCTGGGCTACATCTCGCTCCCAATCGGCATGCGCACGGCGTTTATCTATATGGCCAACCCCCATCCGGCCGACCAAATGCTGACCGCGCTCATCAAGCAGCAGCAGCGCGGCCCGATTAAAACCCAGCCCGTAGCCGGCCGTGACGCCGGTGAGCACCACGTGCAAAATTTTGTCGATGTCTTCCGAAACCTGAATATAATCGCTGATGCGGTAGAGAACATCCAGCCGTGCGGCGTAGCGTTTAACGTGATCGTGGGTGCGGGCGTTGCCAAAGGCGATAGCCACCTGATCGGCAAAGGTCTGGCACAACTCGACTTCTTCTTGGGTAAACGTGCGCGTTTGGTCAATGGCATCCAGGCTCAATGAGCCGATAACATGGCCTTTGAGGATGACCGGCACAATTAAAATCGAGCGGATATCGAAGCGGTCGAAGATTTCGGCAACCGGGCCGAGTTCTTCTTTGTCGATGATTTCCGGTAAACGGATGACTTGTTGGGTGGCGATGAGGTTTTCCTCAAACGGCACGCCTTTAACCTGAATGGTGAGGCCCTGCGTGCCCAGCGGCGGATATTCAGCCACAACCCGCCCTTGCTCGCATTTAGGCCCTTCGAACAAAACCAGGCCGCTGTGATCAGCTTCAATCAGATCGACGGCGGCTTGACACACGGACTCGAAAATTTCTTCGATTTCCAGGGTTGAATTGAGTTTGGTAGAAACCTGCTGGATGGCTTCAAGATTACGGGCGCGGCGCTCGGCCTGCTCGGTGGCGGCTACCTCTTTGGCCCGTAAGCGGGCCTTTTGAATGGCGGCGGCAGCCTGCGCGGCGAATAAGCCAATCGGCCCCAGTTCTGCTTCGGTGATGTGGCGCTGGCTGAATTTGGTATCCATCGATAACTTGCCGATGATTTCGCCCTCTAGCAGCAGGGGAACGCAGATCCACGCATCGATATCTTCTTTGGCCAGCTCTTTTTCATAGGGTAAGGGATCTGTGCCCTGACGTTCAAACAGGCGCGGCTGCGGACCGCGTATCATCTCATCTAAATAGTCATCGCCGGCAATAACACAGCGAAAGCCGATAAAATCGGCGCTCATCCCGGCCTGGGCGGTGCCGATCATTTCCTGCCCATCCTCCGACAGCAAATACAACCGCACCCGATCAAAACCGATAGCGCGAATGCCCTCTAAGATAATCTCCAGCGTCTCCGATAGATCTTGCCCGTTGAGCAGCACCGCACTGGTTTCCATGAGGCGCTCTAAGATCTTTTTTTCGCGGGCGGTTTCTTTTAAGCGGCTCTGCTCGGCAGCCATTTGAATGAGGATATCAAGCTCATCATAGTTGAGGGGTTTGGCCAGATAGCGATACGCGCCGGCTTGCAGTGTTTCCAGCGCCGACTCCATGCCCCAGCCGGTGAAGACAATAATCTCGACGCCGGGGTAGAGGGCTTTGATGCGGCGGGTTAAAATAACACCCAGAGGTTCCGGCTCATAACCGGGTTTGGGAACCAGCAAATCATCGATCAAGGCCACGTGATAGTCGCCCTGGGTTTGCTCCAAACGCTCCAGCGCTTCGGCGGCGCTGGTGGCGGTATCGACCTGGTAATGATAGGTGCGATGCAAACGCTTGGCCAGCGGCGCGAGCAAACTGGTTTCATCGTCAACGATGAGAACGCGCAGAGGTTCTTTCATGGATTTATTTCTCCTGAATGGGATCGACCGGCAGTTCAACCAAAAATGTCGAACCCAGCGGAACTACACTGCGTTCGACCGATACGCGCCCGCCCTGCGACTCGATGAGACTGCGGGTAATAAACAACCCTTGCCCGGTGCCGCCCAGACGGGTGGTGAAGCCCAGACTAAAAATTTTGTCCCACAAGCGCCGATGAATACCCAGGCCGGTATCGGCAAAACGAATTTTTAGAGGTAGTTTGTGATTTCGGGGTTGGTAGGTGGTGGTGATGGTTAATATTTTTCCGCCGGCCGGTTTTAAATCCATGTGCTGCATGGCGTTGAGCATAATGTTGAGAAAAGCCTGCTCTAGCTGCACTGTATTGACGAAAGTCGGCGGTATATCTTGGCTAAATTCGGTTTCGACTTTGACCCGATTTTTGCGCAGCACCGGCCGCAGCAGGGCGATGGCTTGCTCGACAATGGTGTTGATATCGGCCCGGCAGCCCGACTCCAGCCGCATGAGTTGTTGAAATAGCTCAACCGTGCGGCGCAAATCACCGAACGTGGTTAGCAGCTCTTCGGTGGCCCGGCGGATTTCGCTAAATGCAACGGCTTGGTTGGGTTCGCCTTCGTAGCTGACGCAGTCGAAGTGGAGATTGTGGAGCTGAATATCCAGCCCTGACATTTTATTGTAGACTTCGTGGCTGAAGCCGCCGGCCAGTTGACCGCTTAACATCAGTTGGTTGAGCGACCGGAAGCGCTGCTCCATGACTTCGCGCTCGATAATCAGGCCGCACAGTGCGCCGGCGGCCACGGCATCTTGGCGGAGGTAGGGCGTAAAGGCTTCGGGTTGGGGGTGCAGCAAAAAGAGTGCGTGGTGAACTTCGCCTTTGGCTTTGATCGGCACGCCGATGCAGGACTCAAACGGCAGCAGATCAAGCAGCTTGCGGAAACGATCCTGGTTGCGACCGCGCATGGTGTCTTCAAAAATGCGGGTACCTTCCTCGATAACGTCGCGGACCGGGCTTTCACTCAAGCTGTGAATGGCCTCTTCGTGGAGTTCAACATGCCCGGTTTGGGCGGTGATCGAGACGGCCCTGGAAATGGGGTCGAGGCGGAAAATAAGACCGGCCCCGGCCTGGCTGGTGGCGACCAGTTCGCGCAATACTTCGTTAAGCTGGTGATCGAAAGAGCCGGTGCTGTAAGCCGGCACCGGCAGCGCTGGCAGCGTGTTCGAGGCCATGGTGTCAGCCGGCAGCGTGGCTCGCCAGCGCGGAACTGTCTCGCCCCGGCCCAGGCGGGTTAGCAACTGTTCGATTTCGCTCAGATCGAGCGGCTTGACAAAGACCTCTAAAACGCCGACTTGCTCAATTTCGTGGCTGCGTTCCGGCAGCCATTCGGTGGAACTCATCAGTACGGCCCGGCTTTTGAAGGCGCGGCGGTTGACGCGTTCCAGAAAAGCCAGACCGTCGATACCCGGCAGGTTGAGATCGACAAACAGCAGACCATAGGCCCGCTGCTCAACCATAGCGAGTGCTGCTTCCGCTGTTTCCGCTTCATCGACGGTGTAACCCAGATGGCCCAACCACGTAACCAACGGCTGCCGAAACTCGTGGAAGTCATCGACAACTAAAATGGTGCCAACGCGTTCGATAGCGGCTGCGTTGGGTTTGGGCGATGGTAAAAATGGTTCGGCTTGAGGGGGATGGTCAGCGGTGGGGCTGAGTAAATGGGCGTTTTTGAGGGTAACATCTTCCGGGGAGAATAAATCGTAATTCTTCATAATGCCGACAACAACTTCAAGCTGCTGCATGCGGCCGCGAATACTTAAGCGCAAACGCCTGGCCCGGCTGTCGAGATGGACGATGACAGCTTCAACCACATCGCCGGGCCAGACCAAATCGTCCGGCTCCTGCACGGGCCAGGTAGCCAGTTCAGACAGAGACACCAGACCATCGACGCCGGGGCGGAGTTCGACAAAGATACCGTGGGCGGTAATGTTTTTAACCGCGCCTTCAACGACATCGCCAACGCGAAACATGCCGGCAAAATCGTGCCAGGGATCGGGCAGGGTGATGCGGTAACTTAGTTCCATGCTCTGTCCGTATCCGGCCAGTTCAATAACCTTGCCCTCGATAGCATCATCTTCTCGCCATAACATTCTGGGGTCAATATTACCCGCCCAAGATAGCTCCCGGCGGCGAATATAAGCCTGCGTACCGTCGTGAAGACGCACAAACATACCGTACGGTAGTAACTTTTCTACCTTACCCATCACATGCTGCCCAAGAGCATATGCCAGTTTGTTCTGTTTCATAGTCTTCTCAAAACTGCTAGTAACCCAAGGTGCATCCCGTCCGGTAGTTAGACCTGACAGGTTTTCGGCGATTTCGTATGGCGTAAGTTGAGCGACAAATGTGACTCACTTTACGCTGGGAAGTGCCGTACAAAACCTGTCAGGTCTTTTAGGTCTTTTTTTTGGCAAGGGCAATTTGGGTTATTACAACTTACTTTATCCTATTGGCTACGTTATCATCCACACCTCGGTTTAGAGGAGTGCGTTTCAGATTTGGGCAGATAGGCCCAAATTGAAAGGCATCCGGTTTGGATTATTTCCTCTTCTCCAACAAGGCGGATTGCTACAATTGGTCAACTGCTTTTGTAAAAAAACGGGTGACAGGCATCTTGATGGATGTCGATAATGGGGCAAGGGTATGGCGTATGATGTTGTTAACACCTGTGACGAATTTATTATAACACGTTGCGCTTGGCAGATTCTTTCAACTTTCTGGCAATTTTCCAACAGAAAGGTGGTGGGGCAGAAATGCCCTGTATTCACTCGCGCTTAATCTTTGCTAACTATTATGGGAAGGTTATGACTGTTTCAAGGCTGAGCAGCTGTGGGTTTGAATCACTGAAGCACTGAACTTTTATGATTTCACTGAAGGATGATATTGTTTCAGTGAAATCTTGCTAACGAACACCTTTGTATTTTGACCAGATCCAGTACGCAACAGGCAAAACACTGAAACACTGATGGGCCTGAATTCACTAAAAATTAGATGTATTTCAGTGAATTCATAAAAAATCAGTGCTTCAGTGGTTCAAAAAAACGGGCAATGGCTGATGAACGCCCGCCGATATGGTCAAATTCGTAATGTGTCCGTTAGCAAACAGTGAAATTAGGCTTATCTATGGTCGTGATTTGCCTATGACTCTGGCTTTTTTCTTAGCCTCAGCCTTAGCCTTTTCTACACAAATCAATCCACAATAATGAGGAGAAACACCCCTATGGTGAAGAAGACCGGCGTTTTTCTGGCGCTGCTGGTGCTGTTGAGCGCGACCGTACGTGGTTCGGCTTTGGCCCAGGAGCCGGAGGTCGATGCCATTAACTTTGAAGATTACGCCCTTAAGATTACTGATTATACGCTGCCGAATGGCCTGCGCGTGATTTTGGCCGAAGATCATTCGGCACCGGTGGTGGCGGTTGATATTTGGTACCGCGTTGGCGGGGCGAATGATCCGCAAGAGCGCTCCGGCTTTGCCCATATGTTTGAGCATATGATGTTTAAAGGCTCGGCCAACGTGGGTAAAGACGACTATCACGCCTATCTGGAAGCGGTGGGGGCCAATAAGAACGCTTATACGGCCATCGACAAGACCGCTTATTGGGAGGTGGCCCCGGCTAATGAGCTGCCGCGCGTGTTGTGGCTGGAGAGCGACCGCATGGCCTCGCTGAATGTGGATGAGGATGCTTTTGAAACCCAGCGCGATGTGGTGATTGAAGAGTATAATCAGCGCGTGGCTAACCAACCGTACGGTATTTCCGGCCGCCGGCTGCTGACGCTGCCGTTTCAGGGCTACGTGCCGTATGAGCGCTCCGTCATCGGCAGTCCCGATGATTTGAACGCGGCTTCGCTGGGGGAGCTGCAAGATTTTCACGCCAAATATTACAACCCCAATAATGCGACGCTGGCAATTGTCGGCGACATCGACATCGAGCTGACCCAGGAGTTGGTGCAGGCTTACTTTGGCGATATTCCCGGCGGTGATGTGCTGCCGGCGATTACGGATGTTTATCCGCTGCCCGATGAATTTCCCGTAACGCGGACTACCGACGACGGGTACGCCATCGGCTATGAAGAGACGCTGATTGACCCGCAGGTGGAGCTGCCGCGCTACGTGTTAACCGTGGTTGGCCCGCCGCGCGGCACGCCCGATTTTTATGCGCTGGATTTGCTGATGGATATTTTGGGCAGCGGCGACAGCAGCCGCTTTGAGCAGAATATTGTGCGCGAGGGCAAGGCCGCTTCAGCTTTTACTAACCTTGTCGACTTTTTGGGGGCCAGCGTGCTGTATGCCGGGGCCTATCCCAATGCGGGCGACTCGGTGGATACGATGGCCGATTTGATTCGGGCTGAATTTGAGGCGGTGATTGACGAAGGTGTGACCCAGGAAGAGCTTGACCGGGTGAAGACCCGTATTTTAGTGGGGGCGATTACCGGCTTTCGGGCCTCGGCGTTGAGTACGGCTGAGTCGATGCAGGATTCGATTTTGAATTTTAATGACCCTAATGCGATGATTGATGAACTGGCGATGTATAAGGCTGTGACGCTGGACGACATCGAGCGTGTGGCGGCGACCTATCTGCGCGATAAACCGGCCAACATTTTGATTACCCTGCCTGAAGGCGAAGAACAGTTGGCCGAGCCGCCGGCCGAGCCGCTGTCGGAGCCGGTGGATGTGGCGGTTAGCGACGAGCCGGCTTCTGAGGTGTTGGAGCTTGATTTGACCGACACGGTCCTGGCCAAACTGCCGGAAGGGATTATCAGCCGTACCGAGGTGCCGGCCTCGCTGCCGGTGACCGAAACCAACTTCCCGCCCTTTGAGACCTTTACTCTGGATAACGGGTTGGAGGTGATTTTTGTGCAGCAGGATGAGGTGCCCAAGCTTAACTTGCAACTGTATGTCGGTGGTGGCACGGCGGCGGCAGCGGCTGACAAGCAGGGCGTGGCCGATTTTGTGGCCGACCTGCTGACCAAAGGCACCGAAAATCGGACGGCGGCCCAGATTGCCGAGGAGATTGAAAGCGTCGGCGGTTCGGTGGGTTCGAATGCGTCGTTGGAGTGGCTGACGCTGTCGGTTAACTCGCTGAGTACCGATACCGAGTTGGCGTTTGATTTGCTGCAAGATATGACGCTGCACCCGACTTTCCCTGAAAAAGAGTTGGAAGTGGCGCGCGAGCAGACGCTGACTTTTTTGGAGCAGGATGAAGTTGATCCCGATACGTTGGCCAATCGCCAATTTGGGCGGATTGCCTACGTTAACCATCCCTATGGTTATTACACCACGCCGGAAACGGTTGAGGCTTTAACCCAGGCTGATGTGATCGACTACTACGATACGTTCTTTAAGCCGAACAACGCGCTGCTGGTAGCCGTGGGCGATACCACGCTGGAGGAAGTGCAGGCCCAGACCGAGCGGGTCTTTGCCGATTGGGCGGAGGGCGATGTGCCGGATTATCTGGATTATCCGGCGGTTGAGGTGGGTGATACCTCGGTGATTTATGTGGTTGACCGGCCTGAGTCAGAGCAGGCCACGATTCAAATCGGCAACCGGGCTATTAACGCCCGTAATCCCGACCGCTATGCTTTAATTGTGGCCAATTCGGTGCTGGGCGGCGGGGCGTCGTCGCGCCTGTTTAATAACCTGCGTGAGAATAAGGGCTATACCTACGGCATCTACAGCCGCTTTGGCCGGCCCAATGATGTGAGCACCTTCCGCGTGTTGAGCGATGTTGACCAGGCTCACGCCGGGGATGCCGTGCGCGAGATTTTGGCCGAGTTGAAGGCGATTACGACCGAACCCATTAGCGACACGGAACTGACCGATGCTAAAGGGTTGTTGATTGGTAATTTTGCGCTGCAAATTGAGGACCCGGCCGATTTTGCCGACCAACTCAGCAACCGCCGCCTGACCGGTGTGCCGATTGAGGAGTTGAATGATTATCTGCCCAACATCGAAGCCGTGACGGCCGAGGATGCGCTGGAAGCGGCGGCGAAGTATATCGACCCCGACACGCCGATTATTGTGGTGGTCGGCAATGCCGAGGAGGTTGAAGCCCAGCTTGAGGATATCGGTGAGGTGGTGGTGGTTGATGCCGATGGCGAGGTGGTTGAGGAGTAGGGAGTAGGGGGTAGGTAGTAGGGATTAAGGGTAGGTAGTAAGGAGATAGATTACATTACTCATAACCCGGACGAGCCGGAACCAAACAAAGCGAGATAATCCACCAAGACACACCAAGGGACACTAATTTTTTATCTCTTATTCGTGTAACTTCGTGTTCTTTGTGGATTGGTACCACAACATAAAACCGTGGAAACGGGCGATGATGGAAGATCGACACAATAATCGACAGAACCTTCGGCAAGATTATCACGATTTTATATGTCATAATTCGGTAAATCGTGTTAATCCTGTCTAATATTCCTTTACCACGGTTTAGTGCAGAGCTACCATATCTACAAGTGGCTCCAAAATGGTGAAAAGGCCCATCATCCAGGGTATTCTTGTTACTTTACCCCATATCCGGCTACAATAAAGATACAAATCTCGGTTCGATGATTCTTTTTGCCCTGTCTACCCGCCTTCATCTTCAAACAGCCTGTTTTAACCCTTCTTGGTAAATCGGTATTTTATTTGGAATGATAAACCTCAATTGAGGGGAGACATAGTATGAAACTCGTCAAATTTAATTATGCTCAGCACCTTGGAGAGCCTCAAGAGTGGAAATTAGTAGACTGCACCTTTGGGGATATTAATTTAATTGTTGGCAAGAACGCCACAGGTAAAACGCGAACACTTAATGTTATTCGGGCGCTGGCCGATTTATTGTCAGAATTAACCGAGTTGAAATGGAAGGAAGGGATTTACGAGGTAGAGTTTGAGCATAACGGCCAGACGATTGCTTATGTTCTTGAATATCACCATCGTGCTGTCACCAAAGAACTACTAACGATTAATTCTGATGTACGATTAACGAGAGGCCCCGGCGGCGAGGGCGAAATATATGCCGCCGACGATATCAAAAAGATGATTCGCTTTCGCGTGCCGGAAAATCAGGTTGCCGCTTTTGCCAAAAGAGACTCTATTCAGCATCCGTTTCTTGAAGAGCTATATGAATGGGGTAAAGGGGTGATACGTTATGATTTTGGGACCCTACTAGGTAAAGATCATTTTGTAGTTATTAAGCAAGCCGAAGAAGATGATGACGCAACGCTTGATCTTCGGCAAACGCAAAAGGTTGTGGCAATCTTCTTAGATGGATTAAAAAAATATTCGAAGGATTTCTCTCAAGCTATTATTGAAGATTTAAGAGACCTTGGCTACGATATTGAGGATATTGGCGTTGAAAACGTACCGGACTTGTCGTTTCAACCCAATATAGGCGTAAATCCGTCAGGCATTTACGTCAAAGAAGTGGACAGAAATGATAAAACGTTTCAACCCGCCATGTCTCAGGGTATGTTTAGAGCCTTATCTGTACTCATTCAATTAAACTATTTACTCTTGGCCGGTGAGCCAAGTTGTATTCTTATTGACGATATTGGCGAAGGTTTAGATTTCGGTCGCTCTTCTGCGCTGATAAACACGTTGATCAACAAGATTGAAGGCTCTTCGACGCAGTTGATTATGGCCACCAATGACCGTTTCGTCATGAATAATGTGCCGTTAGAATACTGGATTATTATTCAAAGACAGGGGAGTGAATGTATTCATTACAACTACCGAAATTCTAAACCCATGTTTGATGAATTTGAGATGACCGGCCTAAGTAATTTTGACCTGTTTTCAAGCAACTATTACCTGCGAGCTAAAGAAACGCCATGAGAAAGGTTGCCATATTTACCGAAGGGCAGGGAGAACTCATTTTTGTTCGGGAACTGCTTTTCAAAATTATGGGCTATGAAGATCTCAGTATTGCATGTTTTGCTTTGCGTTCAGAAAGATTTATTGACGTACCTTACAAGTTTGGTTCGCCCGATAGTGCCTCAATTCATTTTCTCATCGTTAATGTGGGTAATGATGAAAAGGTTTTAAGCGCCATCGCAGAGCGAGAAACAGAATTGGTGAACCGAGGCTATGATAAAATCATAGGGTTACGCGATATGTATTCAAATGCGTACCGCAAACGCGCCACTACGGTTGATCAGCAGATTATTGATGCCTTTAAGCAAGCCCACGATACCACCATCCAACGTATGCGCCACGCCGACCGAATTCAGCTATTTTTTGCGATTATGGAGCTTGAAGCCTGGTTTTTGTCGATGTACAACCTGTTTCAAAAGCTCGATTCGTCTTTAACCTGTGCCTTGATAGAAGAACAGATGGGATTTAATTTAGAAACGGTAAATCCTGAAAATGCGTTTTTCCGACCGGCTAAAATATTAGCAGCCCTATTAAATCTGGCCGGAATTTCGTATGATAAATCAACCGGTATGATGGAAAGCCTTATTAACCAGATAGACACGACGGATATTGATGAAGCGATAGAGAACGGACGTTGTAACAGCTTTGCCCGTTTTTATGCAGCTTTGAAAACCGAGAAAAAGAGCGCTTAATGAGGGTTGTGATTGCTGTGCGATGAAAAGCTGAAAAAATAGGGAGCGACAGGTACAAAAGAGGAGGATTTGTAAGCTGTACCCCTGTTAGATAGCTCTGCATTAAACCGGGGTTGCGTAGAACTCCGGTTTTTTAATTTGAGACCCGCAATGACTCTGTTTTGGACTGATTGATGTAATAAAGCATGCCCTCAGGGTGGTTCTGTCTAATAATTCAGATTCCTATGCCATTTCGACGCGCTGGCGAGGAGAAATCCCCCCGAACGTTGCTGGTAAGTGAATGGCGTGGGAATTTCTCGCGCCTGCGTCGCTTAAAGCAGGTCCTGAGCGACACATGGCCTGAGCGAAGCCGAAGGATGACATCATCCCCGTAATCTCTTAGAAATAGGACTTACGCAAAAGTCAGGTGACAGTCACTTGGATACCCTAAATCGACCTGTTGGGGCTAATCCAACGCTGATTTATGACCAATAAGTGACTGTCACCTTTAGCACTGCGTAAGTCCTGAGAAATTAGCAACGTAACCGCGTTGGTTTTATTTTTTGAGATAAAACAGGGGTCATGAGCTAATCGTCTCGGTTTTTTACCAAAAAACGGGGTGCGTGCTTGAATCGAGTCGATTTTTTACTAAAAAACGAGGTGTGTGATTGAATCGAGTCGATTTTTTGACGCCAAAAAACAGGTGTGAGCGAATTGAGTTTGTTTTTTCTGCCGAAAAAAGGGAGTGGGGTTACCGTGAGCAATAAAGCCTCTGTTTTTTGGTGCCGATATTCGCCGCTAGCCGCCGCCCGGTCAAGTGTGGCTGAAAGAAAAAATGACAATGTCTGATCGTCTCTCTTGGCCGGAATTAGAAAAGCGGCTGCTGCAATCTATCGACCAACGCTATCAGACTCAGGCCGGACGTGATCTGGGTGATTACATCTTTTCGAATCATCTGTTTCAAACGTTTCCGCCCGCTTTTCTGGAATTTTCTTATCAGCATCGCCATGATATCGCCGCTTACCTGGCCGATGAGCAACATGTTGTCCGGTTAATCGAATATTGTATCCGGGCGACGAAGGCATACACGTATCGGCGTAATCAGTTCATCAATTTTACCGAAGCCTATGATGCATTGTTGTTGCTCCAGTATCGTCACTTTTTGGCAGCGTTGCGGACAGCGTTGACTCAGGCCCAGACACTGGAGGCGCTGTCTGCGGCCTATACGGCCGTATTGCAACAGCATCACAGCCGTTTGCGGCTCATCTTCTCGACGTACTGCGTTTCGCAGCAACCGAGCGGGTTGATGGACAACGTTTTGCTTAAAACCGTGCCGTGCGAGGAATATTCGCCCCAATTTCAACTGCAATTGTTGGGGATAGACATCGACACGCTGGCGGAGCCGATTTTAGATGTCGGCTGCGGCGCGTCCGGCACGCTGGTGGAATATTTGATCGATCAGGGCCTGACCGCGTTCGGTCTCGACCGGCTGGCTCCGGCGCAGCCCCATTTCATGCAGGATGATTGGTTTACGTTCGATTTTGGCCGCAGTCGGTGGGGAACCATCATCGCCCATCAATCTTTCTCGACCCATTTTATTCACGCCCATCTCCACAATGCCGACCTGGCCGAACAGTTTGCCCGTTTGTATATGATGCTATTAGGCGGCTTGAAGCCGGGCGGCACGTTGTATTACGCGCCCGGTTTGCCTTTTATCGAAAGCCATCTGGCGGCGATGGCCGATTATGCGCTGACCAAAACGGTTATCGAGACCGATACAACGTTGGGGATAGGGGAACTGTTTTATGCGGTTAAAATCCATAAGAAAGTTTAAGTGATTTTTGATTGGTACACTTACTTACGCAGAGTGTAGGGCAATTTGTTAAATTGTTTCGAATAATTGGGTAGATTTGTGGCGCGAATTGGCAATTTACGCTACAAAAGTGGGCGTTTTTGTAAGTTCTATTCGCTTAATTACCAACTCGGTCAGGAGAAGGTGGAATAAGAATTCTGGCTATTTTTTGCGCTTTTTCACCAACGGATGAGGAAATGTTTTGTGCTGAGAACATACTGGGAGCTTCTCTCAATAATGGAAATAGTAATGTATAATCTCGAACAATCATTTCTTGGGTTACAATATCAATGTATTCTTTATCACTCAAATAAGTAATAGCCCAGTTAATTGCTTCTTCATCTAGCTGCGATAAGTTGGCTAAAGCATCTTGAACGAGATCGATTTCGATATGAATTTCTTTTCCCTCAAATTTACCTTTTTGTAATCCTAGTTCAATTATTTTCCAAATTGCTCTTTGTGAGTCGGTAAGCCGATTGGTAAGTTCTAAAGCATAATTAATATTTTGACGCATTCTTAGCGACATTGTCCGTAAAATGTCTAAAGCAAGCATCGGATCTTGACCTATTGTCTGTAAAAATGTTGCTTGATCTAATATCAAAACCGTTGTTGCTTCCATTGCCCTCACATTGGCTGAGCGAGGCTTATTATCTAGTAAAGCCAGTTCACCAAAAAAATCACCTGCCCCTAAGGTGTTTAATTTAAGAATTTCTTTTCCAGACTCATCTGTTGTATAAATTATTATCTTACCACTTTGAATAACATAGAGTTTGTCTCCTATATTCCCCTGACGAAGAATTATTTGACCGGGATTAAAAGTTTGTTGTGTCGCCATTCTTGTTAACATTTCCAGGCTGCTATCACTAATTACTTTTGGCGTAGTGCTTTTCGTAAGATTAATAAAGGCCAAGGGCGACTCGGGAAAGCTAAATTTGAACCACCCTGCTATGCCAAAACCTGCTACTGCACACAGCGTGGATTGCAATAGGAATAGTGATAGTGTTTGTGCCAGAGCAAAATATTGGGTACCAATGTAAACAATACCTAGGCAAGTTACTAACATAAACGCAAATAATAATAATGAAAACAACCGTTTGAGATAAATACGTAAAGCTGTAGACAGTGGATTTTCTAGAGGTAATTTTTCAACGTGTAATTTCCAAGAAAGCATCGGTTTTCTCCTTTAATCTGATATCCTGGTAACGTGATTACGTATTAACCAAATAGTAGATACAATAAGCTCTTGATTTTTCATGTTGCAGAGTTAAACTTGAGATAGGCTTTTCACTTGGTTATCATTTTTGACTTCTGTTTGTAATTCTTTTCGTACGCGGAAAATAATAATGGCGATATCTTTAAACGTAATGGCAATAATAGGTATTAATAGTGCAATGGCAAAAGTCCATTGTAATATGCTCACCAGTAGTCGATCAGTGCCTGTTTCGTGAAGCAAAAATAGGGTATTAACGAGATTGTTAAAGCTAAAAGCTCCAATTAGCCACAGTATCATAAAGATTAAGTCTATCAGAATAGAAAGAATCCAGAGAGACCGCTTTTTTATATTTTCGGCAAGTTCATCCTTCCACTCAGGCTTAAAGTGCCTGGCTTTGTCTTCTTCTAGTTTTATATGAGACGTACCAGCTTTAGGAGCAGTAGATTGTGGAGTTTGTTCCTGAATAACTTTTACATTTTCAACCCCCAAATCCTTCATTATCGGATCGTTTGTTTCATACAAAATAATTAATTCGTTAACTGCTTCTGTTGGCAGCTCAAGCTGTAGAATGATGCTCCCTTTTTGAACTTGCAAAAAAGTTACCTGATCACGAGAAATATTTAAGACACCCGCAATCGCCCCGATTGCAGCAGACTGCAATTCGGGCGTTAAGTGAGATAGATCTCCTTTAAGTGTAATTTCTACTTGGCTCCTGTCACTATTAATAGTGGGTTTTAATGTTTTTTGAAAGGAGGGCTTTATTGAGGAGATGAATTTGTCGTATTGCCCTGAATTAATATCTTTTACCTGAGATAGTAATTTATCAAATTGATTGTGTTTCTCACAATAATCGATGAGAATTTGAATTTTCCAAAGACGGCTCATCTCAGCAGCAAATTTGTCGAATACGGGACGAAAGCGATCATAACAAAATATCTTTAAATCTTCGTCATCAAACACAGCCGTCAGTAATTTTCGGATAGCTTTAGTATCGTAGGGTAGTTTCTTCTCGAAATCAGCGTGTTCTGCTGTTACCGAGATATCGTTTTCTTCCATAAGTTCGGTAGTCGCTTTTACGAAAAACTATAATTAACTTGTTTGCCCATGTGTAGGAAAAGTTTAAGGGGGGAAGGTAATGATGAGTCGGTCGAAAATAAAATTGGCTTATATTAAGTTTAACAAATTATCTGTATAAAAAATATAGGATTTTACTACCAAATTTATTTGTTATAGGATGCCAGGCGTATGTAACGAAATAGTACTTGTGTACTTGTGGGAGACACAAGTACTAATCTTTTTATTTCGTGGTAAATCGTTTTGTGATAGGCTAATAATATCTGTTCGACATTATT
>JAGRBY010000350.1 GCA_020433835.1 Anaerolineae bacterium
TCGAAATTCGAGGGGATGCCCTCACTACGACCACCACTTGGAATGAGACAGACCTCACTTATATCCTGACCAGCCCATTCACCATTGCCAATACGGGTAATCTAACCATCGAAGAGGATGTCATCGTCAAGATTGTACGCCTCGGCTCCGACGATAACGAAATCATTGTCGCCGGTACACTCAACATCAATGATAGCGGTGGCCAACCCGTTTACATCACCGACAACCGTGATGACACCACCCCTGATGGTGATACCAATGGCGATGGCTCTAGCACTGCCCCATACGCTGGCAGTTGGCGTTCCATTACCTTTCAAAGCGGCAGCAGTGGCACCTTCAACAATGTTGAAATTCGCTTTGCCGGTGATGATACCCGAGGTGCTATCCACACCGAGGACAGCAACCACACCCTTCAACTCAATAACTTAACCGTCAAAGATAGTCAGTGGGCCGCTATCAGTGCCTTGGCTGATTACACTATTACTGTCAATGGCTTCATCGCCGACAGCACGCCCCTCGGTGGTCTCGAAATTCGTAATACCGCCTTAACAGGGGACACCACGTGGGATCAAACCGGGATTGTCCATATTATCAGCAATGATTTCACAGTGGCCAGTAGTGGTAAACTCGTCATTAACCCAGGCATTGTGGTCAAGTTAGCTTTACAGAAAAGCATCCTTGTCGATGGCGAACTGGAGGTAAACGGCACAGAGAATGACAGCGTCTACTTCACCAGTATCCGCGATGATACTATCCCGGCCGACAATGGTGATACCAACGGTGATGGTGGCAGTACGGCACCTGCGCCGGGCAACTGGAAATCGATCCATTTTCATAACGGCAGTGACGGCAGCATCGAACACGCCGAAATCCGCTATGGGGGTTACGGCAGCAATACCGGAGCCGTTCAAATTGCTTCGGTCTCACCTTCAATATCCAACAGTATTTTGAGGAACAACCAGATAGCGCTTTACAGCAGCGGCAGCGGTGCAGCCCCGGAGGTGAGCAATTCTGATTTTTTTACAATAGCCAGTTTGCTGCCGTGGCAGGCAGCGCTGGCGAAATCCTAGCAGCCAACAACTGGTGGGGCGATGAATTTGGGCCTAATGTTGGTGGAAGTAATCCTCCTGGCCAAACCGTCCAGGGTGATGTAACCACTACCGGCTGGGCAGACAGCCCTTATAATTTTGCGAGTAGCAGTAAATCCGTTAGTAGTTCGGTTCTTATCAACAACACCGTCGCGCTCTATAGCAGTGGAAGCGAAGCGGCCGTAGAGGTAAGTGACTGTACCCATATCACCAACAACAGTTCCTATGGCGCCCGGGCTTTCAACAACAGCCTCATTACAGCCCCTATAACTTGGTGGGGCAGCGCCGATGGGCCGGACAATGGCACCAGCGGGTCCGGGGATGCTGTTGAAGGCGAGGTTATCTACACACCTTGGGCGGCTGATGACGAGTGTGTCACCATAGGTGGCGACGACAATAACACCATTCAGGGCGAGGTCACCGACAGCGGTAACACCCCTGTTGCCAATGTAACCGTTTCTACGGGCAACGGTCAATCAACCACCACCGGGGCAAACGGGGCCTACAGCTTGTCCAACCTGGCCGATGGCACTTATACGCTTACGCCGTTCAAAACGGGCTATTACTTCTCCCCGGCATCGCGCACAATTGGGGTTCCACCTGACCAGAATAGCCAAAACTTCACGGCCATCGCGAACGATGAAATCATCTGTAGCGTAGAAACCGCATTAGAAGTGAGCATAACCACAGACACAATCGATGTACTGGATACCACCACCGAACTTCTAACCCTCTACACCCGCTTACGGGATGAGACCTTCAGCCCCACGTCAACCGGCCAAGAATTCATCGACCTGTTCTATGACCACACCACCGAACTGGCTGTAATTTTGATGAACAACGCTGATTTACGCAGCCGTACCGCGCAATTTCTGCAAGACGCGGCCGACCCATTTGCCTCTCTACTGCCGGACGCGACTACGCCGGTACCTTTATCGCAGCAATTGTATGATGAGACCGATGCTCTGGTTCAGGATTTAGCCGCCGCCGGCAGCCCGCAATTTGAAACCAAAATGTTAGAAGAATGGGCAGCCTTGGCGCTGAATCAGCATATTAATGAAAATGCCATAGACATTTGGAACGGCCTGCAATCCAATACAGGTACAACATCCGTTTACCTGCCCATCGTCACTAAATAAATGGCTTGCAAAGAGCCAGTAGATTGTCGGAATCTGCTGGCTCTGAATGAATACTATAAATTCAAACCAAACCGTGAAAAAGGAGAAAACAATGTACGAACAAGATGAGTGGAAAAAAGTCGAGATGCACTTGAGGGATATGGAATTTATCAGAAACAACCATAACCCCAACCCCTTAGCAATCTCATTCAACATTATTGGATTTCTCATCGGGCGTATAGGCCTGGTGATTAAACTTTTATCCTGGCCGATAAAACTGATACTGCGCTTGATCAGTCGATAGCGTAAGGTATCAAGATGCAGCCTTCGTTAACAGAAAAAACGTCCGACTCACTGCATCATCAAGACCGTCACGTAGGTTGGGTCGATGAAAGAGACCCAACCTTTGATGGCTCAAGTCGAATTGCCTCTGCACGAACAGAATATTGAAACCGATCAGGAACTGTTACAGAAAGTCTTTAATGATACGCCACAGCCAGCTATAAACCATGTTAGACATCTATTCACAATTACATAATAGAGGAGAAGAACAATGAAGAAACTCATGATTGCCGTCACAATAAGTGTCATTACTTTGGTATTTGGAGGTTTCTGGTTTGTACAAACTAGAGTTTTCGCAAGTTCTGAAGTTATTTATGAGGCCTCAACTGGACTATTGCCCGATCAAGTTTGCCCCCGATGGATTCTCATAGATACAGCAACACCTGAGGATCCGACCATAGCCAATGATAAATTAGTGATAAGCACCTCTGCCAATAGTGAGAATATTGACTACATACAAACTGATTTAGCCATATCATACCCCTTGATAATTGAGGCACGCGTGAAAAGAGTGTCTGGATCAACGATCTCTACATATAGAGAAGCGATTACAATGGGTTTCACGATCAAACCCAATGGCGGTAATGCAGTGGGTAATACCTTGTATGTCGGCAATGATATCATATTCCTGATTACCCCCTCGGGCAGAGGCGCTACGGCGTCAGTTGACACAGATGATGCGTTTCATAATTATCGCATTGAGGTTGATTCGAACGGAGCAGTTGAGGTTTATTATGATGATGCTCTTAAACTCACCGGAACAGCCTACAGTAGTACAAGCACGCATGGTCTGGTTGAGAGGATATATTGGGGTGAATCTTCAATCCTGGCCTTTGGCACTTCGGAATGGGAATTAGTCAAGCACAATGCTGGGTGTCCTTCAGATACTTATTTGCCTATCATCGTTAGATAAAAAATATCTATACGCCTTCACGCAAGAAAACTCTAAATAGCCATTCAAAGCGGTCAATCACCATTCCCAATGGAGTCATTTCTGTGAAAAAGAAAAGAAACAAAACAGCACATGGTTGCTTGCAGCTTCTGGCCGTTCCAATCGTCATAGCCTTCATCATAACTGCCGTGTCAGCGGTCCTAATGACCGGCACCTCGTTCACGTTTGCCAGCCGGACAAGCATCAAGTCAGCCATCAATGCCGATAAAATTATACGCGAAATTATGGTGCGGGGTATCGAGCAAGATATTCGGCAAAAACATCTCGCCTTAAACCTGCCGCCACCAGCTATCGACCTGGTTGCCATACGGCACGCTACCGATCTGGTGGTGCCGCCGGACTGGGTTGAAAATGCTGTAGACGATGGCATCGACAACGTCTTTAACTTTTTAGAAGAGGGGCGCACCGAGGATTACGTACTCGGCTATAAAGAACTTGTGGAAACCTTCCACAGTGACGCCGGGCGGGAAGCGATGCACATTATCGTCAGGCAGTATCCGCCGTGTCCGGCTTCATATGAACCCACATTTGAATACAAGGAGCGGAATGTCGAAATCGAGTGCCTGCCGCCGGATATGCCGGTGTCACAAGTCGCCGACCAGATATACACCACCCTTCTTACCGGGTTCAACAACGATCCTGAAATTTTAGATGAGAATGGCGGCGCCTGCCTTGAATGGCCCGCAGATCTAGCCTCCAATACCGAATCAATCCGCCGCGCTTTTCAGTATTTGAGCCGGTTATGGTTGTTCTGGTTGATTCCGATGGGATTGCTGGCTGTCATTGCGCTATTAACCGTGCGCTCGCTGTACAGCGCGGGCATCTGGTTGGGCATCCCGCTCCTGATTACCGGCGTAACAACCCCGATTGTCGGCCTGGTTATATTCGTTCAAATTCTTAACCTGTTACAGTACGCCCAGGAAAATCTCGGCACCAGTGAAGATAGAGCGGCCCAACTTCTAATCCAGTTCGTCACTGAAATTGCATATGCTTTGCCATCAATCTGGCTGGTTATCGTTTTAATTCAGGCCGGGATAATGTTTCTGCTGGGGGCCGGCAGTCTGGTGTTGGCGGTTCTGTTAAAGCTATTCAACAGGGATACCCGCCCTAAGAAAAGCCACGGAATGGCCGGAACAGCGGTGGTAAATCACTGAGTTACGCTGATTTCACTGATTTTCGGCAGACACTCTCGGCAGGCTCAGTCTGTTCATGGGTTCGCCACCTCGCTCTAAACCGCCCAGCGAAGATTGGCGATTACCGGCAATTCAAACAAATCTTGGCGCAACAAACGTGTAGAGAAAAAGAGGAGTTCCAAATTTTAATTTATAACGTTGCAAGAACCCTACCGCCAATTGCTGAGGTATTCCAGCCAGTTTTGCATCTCGGTAGCGGATCGGGTGTTGAGTAGCTTGAGCAAACGACGAACAATCATACCCACCTGTAGCTGGTCGGAGACAATGATACCGGCATGGTGGCGATCATTTTTCAGGTAAAGTTTGTGTAACCGGGCAAAATCACCACGATTAAAGCTAAACAGCACTCTACTCTGAGCCAGAGCATAAACGAGATGATCCTCGTCCGGGAACCCAATTAGGCCGGCTTCAAACGCTGTGACAACGTCAACCTGCCTGGCGCTTAAGGCCCGAATCAACCTCGATTGCATGGCATCTTCATCAAGATATAACCGGATTGGGTCAGCCATTCGGATTCAGGCTTTTATCTTGCTTTAACACTTCTTCCGAGTCAGCCTGAATATCTGCCTCAATTTCGTCAGTGTGAAGGTGATAATAGGTCAAAGCAGCATAAACTTGGGCTAGGCTTAGAGGTAATTCGCCGATGATCTCCTCCGCCGATAGGCCTAGCTTGTACAAGCCCACAATCGTCCGCACCGTGACGCCGGTGCCGGCAATAACCGGTCGCCCGCCGCGCAGTTGAGGGTCTTTAATAATCAATCCTGCCAAAGTTTGAGAAGCTATCATCGTTATCTCCGTAATGTTAGCTAATAGTGTCATTGTAGCACAGAATGATGGTCAACAGTGTCAGATTCCATCCAATGGTAAGCATACTTACGGCTGCCATCGACAAACAAATAATCGCGCAGTTCAAGGCGGCTGTCATCTGTAAGCGTGGCTGTTATATGAAGAAGGCTGTTATATCCTTAATTGTAACATATGTAGGGTGCCTCGCCAAAGTCCTGCGAGCCGATGGTTTGGAAATATATCCGCCGCCGGGCGGAGCGGTTGCGGATAGGGTGAAGCACTGAGGCACTGATTGGCGTGATTTCACTGATTTTCGGCTGGCGACCTCAGTGCAATCAGCCGGTTCAGTAGTTCAGTGCTTCAACTTTCGTTCAACCGGCCTGGCTAGTAAACGAAAAGAAGCCGCAAAGCCCACAAAAAAACTCATGGACTATTGCGGCTTCTTTATATCCTTCCGTATAAAAATTTCAACGGTTAGAACAAGCCCACAATCTTCCCGGTTTCAAGATCAATATCAACATTCATAAAAGCCGAGACGGAAGCTAACCCCGGCATGGTGCGCATTGTGCCGAGCAGCGGGTAGATGAACCCGGCTCCCACGCTGGCCCGCACCTCTCGAATGGGCACGGTGAAGCCTGAAGGCCGCCCCTTTAGGCTTGGATCGTGCGAGATGCTCAGATGGGTTTTGGCCATACAGATCGGCAATTTACCAAAGCCTGCTTTCTCGAAATCGGCAATTTGTTTTTCAGCCAGTTGTTCGTAAAGAACGCCATCCGCGCCGTAGATATCGATAGCAATTTTCTCGATCTTCTGTTTAATCGTCCAGTCCAGCGGGTAGAGAAACTCAAAATTACTGGGCTTCTCGCAGGCTTCGACCACAGCCTCGGCCAGTTCGGCGGCTCCATCACCACCCTCGGCCCAGTGGTCGGCCAGAATAGCTTGCTCGGCTCCGGCCTGGAGAGCCAGTTCCTTAATGAGCTTGATCTCGGCATCGGTATCGGTCGGGAAGCGGTTGATTGCCACGACCGCCGGAATACCAAAACGCTTGACATTCTCGATGTGGGCCGCCAGGTTTTCAACACCACGCTCTAACAGCACCAAATTTTCTTCGGTGTAGGCTTTGTCCAGCGGTCTACCTGGCACTACTTTAGGACCACCACCGTGCATTTTCAACGCCCGTACCGTGGCGACAATCACCACCGCGTTGGGAATCAACCCGGAGTAGCGACACTTGATGTTGAAAAACTTCTCCATGCCAATGTCGGCCCCAAAGCCCGACTCGGTCACGACGTAATCGGCCAGTTTAAGCGCGATCTGGTCGGCAATAATCGAGCTGTTGCCGTGGGCGATATTGGCAAACGGCCCGGCATGCACAAAAGCCGGCTGGCCTTCCAGCGTTTGCATCAGGTTGGGCATAAGCGCATCTTTCATCAAAACCGTCACCGCGCCGGCCACCTGCAAATCCTCAGCCGTAACCGGCTTTCCTTTGCGATCTAAGGCCACTACCATCCGGCCAAAGCGATCGCGCATATCCCGTATGCTGGTCGCCAGCGCCAAAATGGCCATAATCTCCGAAGCCACGGTGATATCAAAACCCGACTCACGCGGAATGCCATCGGGGCTGCCACCTAACCCAACAATGATGTTACGTAGCGCCCGGTCGTTAACATCAACCACGCGGTTCCAACTGACGGCATAGGGGTCGATATCCAACCGCTTCAAACCGCGCTGTGCTAACTGATCATCTGACATACGGCTTTCGTGGTACATGCGCGAATCAAGCGCCGCCGCCACCAGGTTGTGAGCGACACTGATAGCGTGATTGTCGCCGGTCAGATGCAGGTTAAAATCTTCCATGGGAATAATCTGGCTGTAGCCGCCACCGGCTGCGCCGCCTTTAATGCCAAAGGTCGGCCCCATACTCGGTTGACGGATACAGGTCATCGACTTTTTGCCGATACGGCCTAAGCCCTGGGTCAAACCGATGGTGGTGGTTGTTTTACCTTCGCCCAAAGGGGTAGGCGTGATGGCCGTAACATCGATATATTTACCTTGCGGCCGGTTAGCCAATCGATTTAATACATCCAGATGAACTTTAGCCTTGGTTTTGCCGTACATATCGAGATCATCTGCCGTTAAACCGATATTCTCGGCAATCTCGATAATAGGTCTAACCGTGGCGGCTTGAGCGATGTCGATATCGCT